>CAVIAZ010000118.1:0-5392 GCA_963640795.1 bacterium
ATACATATGATTCTATTTCCCAAGCATAACTCCCCGGGATAACTGACTGCTATTCCATAGAGCAAGACTCCCTTTTTTGCTACTTCACTTTCAACAGAAGAGGCTCTCTTTTTTCTCTCCTCAAACGTTTTTGAAGTGTTGATGATGATATCGACAGGACGGTACTGCTTGTCTCTGATTGCCTTATATGCCCGAGTCGTCAGTCTCAGCATGTCTTTTTCCGAATCGTTGACAACAATGTAGAAATCATAGTCGCTCTCTTCGTTCGCCCTGCCATCTGCAAAGGATCCAAAAGATAGACCTTCTCAGGAAGCAACTCTTTCACAAAAGCATTTTTCAGCTCTTCAATTTCATCAAACGGCATCCTTCTCTCCACATATAGTTTAGAGGATTTCTCCTGCATTAGGAAGGAACCTGAAGTGCGGTCCTGTCTTTATGAAATCCTGGATTGAACCAAGTAGCACGAATACTCAAGTTCAAATTAGTCAAAAAGCGCAGTCAGCAGTTCACAAGAACGAGTAAAGTGGAGACAAATTCTGACAGAACAAGCTGTTTTTGCATGACTTTGCATCTCTCAGAGGCCTCAAGGATATTCCATGTTGAGCATATTCATCATTCACAGTTGAGGTAAAAAGAAGAAAACCTCCCTCTTTTTTCGGATAACCTCCATTTTCAGCAATTTCCTTACAGGACATAAATTTCCTTTTGCTTTTTCCCGGTTTCACCCTAATAATGAGAAATAAGGGGGACACCCCGAAAAAAGGAGAAATTAATGAAAAAACTACTTGCTATTTGTCTCATTACAGCAATTTGTATCACAGCAGTATTCGCAGGCGGATCTGCTGAGACATCATCGTCAAAGAAAGATATCAAGGTCGCACTTATCGTCTCCAGCACAATCGACGACAAGGGCTGGTGCCAGGCTATGCATGACGGCATCGTTGAGGCCATGGCAGAGATGCCTGGTAAGATTGCTGATTACAAGGCAGTCGAGAACACACAGCCAGCTGACACAATGACAGCAATCAGGACATACGTAAACCTTGGCTACAACATCATAATCGTCCACGGTTCACAGTTCAGGGCCCAGGTTGAGGAAGCATCAAAGGAATTCCCTGATGTCATGTTCGCTTTCGGTACTTCTTCCGATATCATCGCAGACAACGTGTTCACATACATGCCACAGTCCGAAGAGACAGGTTACCTCTCCGGTATCGTTGCGGGTATGACAACCAAGGTCAACAAAGTTGCACTCGTAGGACCTATCGACGGTGGAGACGCAGCACGCTATAACAGAGGCTTCGTACTCGGCGTACAGGCATCCAACCCAAATGCAAAGATTCAGGTCACACATATCGGTAACTTCAACGATACAGTCAAGTCCGGTGAAGCAGCACAGGCTTTCATCCAGGGTGGAGCTGACGTCCTCACAGGATCTTCCCAGCAGGCTCTCGGAGCTCTCAGGGCAGTTGCAGACTATCCAGATAAGGACATCTGGTGGGTCGGACAGGATATCGCACAGATTGACCTCGACGAAGGATACAAGTGTATCGCAGCATCTGCTTACAACTACAAGGCAGTTGTAGTAGGACTTGTCGAGAAATTCGAGGAAGGCGTACTTGGTGGCGAATGTCTCCCGATGAACTTCAACAACGAAGGCTTCATCTGGAAGTGGAACGAAGCTAAGTGTGCTGACAAGATTACTCCGGAAATCAGAAAGGCAGTTGAAGACCAGATCAAGGTTTTCCAGGCTAAGGCTGACACACTTTCCAATTGGGCTAGCGTAGACTATTCTACACTTTGATTCACCATCAATTATCTCAAGCCGGTCCCAGTGGCCGGCTATTTAAAAAACCATGAATAAAGAAATACACGATTTAAGACTAGAACACATCACTAAGCGGTTCCCCGGTGTTCTTGCCTCTGATGATATTTCCCTCCACGTAGGAAAGCATGAAATTCTTGCTCTTGTGGGGGAGAACGGAGCCGGCAAAACCACACTCATGAACATAATCATGGGCCTCTACCACCAGGATGAGGGAGACATTTACATCAACGGGGAAAAGGTCAACTTCAAATCCCCCAACGATGCATTCGCATACGGAATCGGCATGGTTCACCAGCAGTACATGCTCGTTCCGAACATGACAGTACTCGAGAACATTGCCCTCGGCATGAAGGAATATTGGGGCTTTACAGTAAACCTCAAGGCCGTAAGGGAGAGAATAGACGAAGTAAGCAGGCACTACGGCCTTGTCGTAGACCCGGATGCCTTCATCTGGCAGCTCTCAGTTGGAGAGCAGCAGAGAGTCGAGCTTGTAAAGACACTGTGCCTGGGAGCAAAGTTTCTCATCCTCGATGAGCCAACATCAGCTCTCACTCCACAGGAGACAGACGAGCTGATAGTCCTCTTGAAGAAGATGAGCAGTGAACTCTCCATAATCTTCATCAGCCATAAGCTCAATGAGGTCAAGGCACTATCTGACAAGGTCTCGATATTGAGGCACGGAAAGATAGTCTTCAACGGAGAGACGAAAGATTTCACTCCCCAGGAGATAGCAGCCCTCATGACAGGACATGAAGTAGAGGTGACAGAGAACACTTCTTCCCCGTCAAATGGACCGGATGCACTTGTAATAAAAGACCTCACAGTAAAGTCCGACAGGGGCTTCAATGCCCTTGACGGCTTCAACCTCACAGTAAAGGAAGGTGAGATAGTGGGACTCGCGGGGGTATCGGGAAACGGACAGAGGGAGCTGGCAGAGGTAATCAACGGACTGAGAAAGGTTGAGAGCGGCTCCATCATGTTCTACGGTGATGAGATAAAGAACCTCACCCCTAGGGAAGTCATCAAGAAAGGTATGGGATACATCCCGGAGGAGAGAAACACAGAGGGAATCGTACCGGCAATGTCAATCAAGGAGAACATAATCCTCAAGGACAGTGACGACACATTCTCGAAGCACCACTTCCTCGAGAGCAAGAAGATAGATGAAACAGCTTCACGCCTGAGGACCTCCTTCGACATAAGAAGCCCGCACATTAACATAGCGGCAGGCTCTCTCTCGGGAGGAAACATCCAGAAGGTAATACTTGCGCGTGAGATAGAGCGACACCCGAAGTTCCTCGTCTGTGTCTACCCTATCCGCGGACTCGACATGGGAGCGGCGGAGTTCATCCATAAAGAGCTTCTTGCCCTCAGGGAGAAGGGAGTCGGTATCCTCCTAATAAGCGAGGAACTTGAGGAGATAATGAATCTCAGTGACCGCATTGCAGTCATCTTCAAGGGAAAGAACCAGAAAGTCCTTATGAAGGGAGAGGCAACAACCCAGAAGCTGGGAATATTGATGGCGGGGGTAAACGATGAAGAATAAGCTAAGCTATAAGATATGGTTCAAAGTCTCTGTGATAGTTGCAGCAATAATAATAGCAATAGTCATCGGAGCACTTATCATCCTCGCAACGGGAGAGGACGTATTCAAGACATACGGGATAATAATATCGATGCCGTTCTCGAACTTCCGCTCCTTCTGTGAAATCCTTGTCAGGATGATTCCGCTCATCATAATTGCACTCGGTATATGTGTATCCTCAAGAAGCGGAATCAACAATATCGGGGCAGAGGGACAGATGGCAATGGGAATCATTGCAACAACTGCAACAGCCCTTGCACTCGGGAATGCTCCACGTATCATAGCAATCCCCCTCTGTATACTTGCCGGAGGACTAGCAGGTGGTCTCTACGGCTTCATCCCAGGATACCTCAAGGCTAAGTTCGAGGTAAGTGAACTCCTGAGTACAGTCATGCTCAACTATGCGGCAACACAGTTCTATGTATTCATGATCCGTGTTCCCCTCCTCGACCCAGAAGAGAAGACAGGAACTCCGATGAGTGCAAGACTTCCAGAGTCCACAGTACTCAATAAGCTCTTCAGGGGAGCTGCAGTCCACCAGGGAATATTCCTTGCAATAATTCTCGCAGTCATCATCTACATTCTTCTCTGGAAGACAAGCTACGGCTACAAGATGAGAGCAGCAGGAGCCTCGGCAAGAGCTGCCCGCTACGGCGGAATAAACGTAGGGTTATATCTTGTTGTCTCCATGATAATTTCCGGAGCATGTGCAGGAATGGCAGGAGCGGCAGAGCTTATGGGTAACCAGGGACGTGCGATGGAGAACATAACAAGTGGTTATGGTTTCTCCGGCATAGTCGTCGCCCTCTTCGGAGGACTACATCCCGCAGGAATAATCCCTGCGTCCTTCTTCTTCGGAATCCTACTCTACGCACAGGTGAACCTCCAGATCCTGACAGAAGTTCCGCCGAACTTCGTCAAGGCACTCCAGGGCCTTATAATCCTCATCATAGTCGCTGTCCAGATGATTCTCCAGAATCCGTACATGGAAGAGAGGTTCAGACAGAGATTCTTCAAGAAGAAAGATAAAGTAAAGGAGGTGGCATAATGGCTTTACTCATAAACACACTAACACTCACTGTACGTTTTGCAGTGGCATTGATGATTGCCTCCATGGGAGAGATGTTCAACCAGAAGGCAGGAATCTTCAACCTCGGATGCGAGGGAATAATGACAATGGGAGCCTTTCTGGGAATGCTCATCCCGTTCACCTACGGAGGAGCCAGTGCAGTCCCATTCGGGATTAACCTCCTTGGCCTTCTTGCAGGCACAGTCGCCGGAGCCCTCATGGGACTCATATTCGGAATCATAGTAATCACATTCCGTGCTCCCCAGGGAATAGCAGGAATCGGAATGCAGATGTTCGGAGTGGGACTTGCAGGAACATTCTTCCGTGCTTATATCGGGGGATCCCAGTCCATCACAGGAATTACAGCCTATCCGATTCCGGGACTAGCCAAGATACCGCTACTTGGCGATATTCTCTTCACCCACAACCCGATAATCTACTTCTGCTACGCCCTGGTACCAGTAGCATGGTTCGTCATATATAAGACACCATGGGGATTGAAAGTAAGGGCATGCGGAACACACCCAAGGGCAGCAGACAGCCTCGGAATAAACGTATCGGCAGTGCGCTACCAGTCCCTCGCAGTCGGAGGCGCAATGGCCGGCTTTGCAGGAGCCTTCCTCACCCTCTGCCAGGCTAAGCTCTTCACAGCCGACATAATCAACGGACGAGGCTTCATAGCAGTAGCCCTTGTCTACTTCGGACAATGGCACCCAGTGAAGATCTTCCTGGGAGCACTCCTATTCACATTTGCCCAGGTACTCCAGACCCAGGTCCAGATTTTCATCCCGTCCTTCCAGTATTATGAATTCTTAACAATGCTCCCCTACATCCTTGTCATCGTAGTCCTGGCATTCAACAGGGAATCGAACAAGCTTGGCCCAACAGCCCTCGGTAAGCCTTTCAACAG
>CAVIAZ010000119.1:0-5381 GCA_963640795.1 bacterium
AGGGCGTGAGATGAAGTAATAACTTGAGGATTGATCTTTCACAAGATTATATATGTATCTGGTTTTGTCGACATAGATACAATTCATAGTTCTGAGATCTTCAAATGAACTTCTGTCTACAGTAATCTTCTTCATGCATTCATCTTATACTCATTCCTATTTTTTCTCCATATTTAAAGGCAAGCGAAATTTGTCTCTGCTATTTGGCGAACTTTTTCTTGTTTTTTGCAGATAAATAAACAGAACAATCCAAATTTAATATTAGTTCAGTTATTGAATATATAGCCAAGATTTAATTAGAATAAAAAAGCAAAATCCACATCAGAGGAGGGCTCTAATGCCTACAACAGACCGTGTAAGATATGGTAATTCAGCTAAGGAAATAGCACGTGACTATGCTGAACAGCTAAAGTATAACCAGGATGCAGATGTCTATCACACAACAGACGAAGGCCGTTATGAGGCCATAGCATATGCCATCAGGGACAGAATTATCCACCAGTGGGATCTCTCAAGAAAGACACAGAGAAAAAACCACTCAAAGAGAGTTTACTATCTTTCCCTTGAATTCCTCATGGGAAGGGCAATGACAAACAACATCATCAACCTCGGCATCGAGGGACCTGTCAAGGAAGCCCTTGCATCCCTGGGATATAAGTATGAGGATTTGAGGGACACTGAGCCCGATGCCGGACTCGGTAACGGAGGGCTGGGAAGACTTGCCGCATGTTTTCTTGATTCCCTTGCAACCCTTGAGCTTCCTGCTTACGGATACGGTATAAGATACAACTACGGAATCTTCAGACAGAAGATTGTCAACGGACACCAGTCCGAACAGCCCGACAACTGGCTCAAGGACGGTAACCCGTGGGAACTCAAGAGACCTGACCTGACCTACCCTGTCTACTTCGGTGGCTACGTCACCCAGATAAGAGAACACGGACGCGATATCTTCAAATGGATTCCATCCGAGCAGGTTGACGGCGTTGCATACGACACCCCGATTGTCGGCTACGGCGGAAAGACTGTGAACACACTCCGCCTCTGGTCTGCAACCAGCCCCGAAGGCTTCTCTTTCGAGGAGTTCAACTCAGGAGACTATACAGAGGCAGTCAGGAAGAAGATCAATGCAGAGACTCTCTCTCAGGTCCTCTACCCGAATGACACCCTCTATATGGGAAAGGAACTCAGGCTCAAGCAGCAGTATTTCTTTGTCTCCTGTTCTCTCCAGGACATCGTAAGACGTTTCAAGAGATACGGCGACTACAAGTGGGAGAACTTCCCGAATGAAGCTGCCATCCAGCTCAATGACACACACCCGTCACTTGCAGTGCCGGAACTGATGAGGATCCTCATCGACAACGAGAACCTCGGATGGGACGAAGCGTGGGATATTACCGTCAAAACACTCGGATACACCAACCATACCCTCATGCCCGAAGCATTGGAGAAGTGGCCTCTTCCGATGATTCAGACTCTCCTTCCTCGCCATATGGAAATCATATTTGAGATTAACAGACGCTTCCTCGCTTCTGCTGTTTCATTCTTCCCGATGCAGAATGACAAGATAGCAAAGATTTCCATCATTGAGGAAAGCAACCCCAAGATGGTAAGAATGGCCAACCTGGCTATCATCGGCAGCCATTCCACAAACGGAGTCGCAGCTCTCCATTCAAAGCTTCTCAAGGAGAACATGTTCCCCGAGTTTGCAACAATCTTCCCGGACAGGTTCAACAACAAGACAAACGGAATAACACAGAGAAGATGGCTTCTTGATGCAAACCCTGCCCTTGCATCCCTCATCACAGAGGCTATCGGGGACAAGTGGATTACAGATTTCAATGAAGTTGAAAAACTCAAGCCTTTCATAAACGATCCTTCATTTGTAGAGAAAATCGGAAAGGTAAAGATGACAGCAAAGGAGAACGCTGCTGCATTCCTCAAGAAGGACAGCGGAATCATCCTCGACACATCAACACTTATTGACGTGCAGGTGAAGAGAATCCACGAGTACAAGAGACAACTTCTCAATGCGCTTAATATCGTAATGATATATAACAGGCTCAAGAGTGATGCAAAATACAGACAGAACTTCCAGCCTATCACATTCCTCTTCGGAGGGAAGGCAGCACCGGGCTATGTCAATGCCAAACTCATCATCAAGTTTATCTCGAATATCAGCAATGTGATAAACCATGATAGAGATGTAAAGGATCTGCTCCATGTCTACTTCATGCCTGACTACAGGGTGACACTTGCTGAGGCAGTCATCCCTGCAACCAACCTCTCCGAGCAGATTTCGACAGCCGGAACAGAGGCATCAGGGACAGGCAATATGAAGTTCATGGTGAATGGAGCACTCACTATCGGAACCCTTGACGGAGCCAACGTCGAGATGGCAGAGAGACTTGGAGAGGAGAACATCTTCATCTTCGGCCACACCGAAAAGGAGATAGCAGCACTTGCCCCGACCTACTCGAGTCGCGAGTGGCTCAACGGAAACGAAGAAATCAAGAGTGCGATATCACTCATAGAGTCTGATTTCTTCAGCAACAACGAGCACGGCATCTTCTACCCACTGCTCTCCTCCCTCCTTAATGAGAACGACAGGTACTTCCTCCTTGCTGACATCGGAATGTATTCCAAGAGACACGAGGATGCAACCTCCCTCTATAGAGATAACCCGGAAGAGTGGAACAAGAAGAGCCTCTGGAACATCGCTTCGTCCTCGTTCTTCTCTTCAGACAGAACGATAAAGGAATATGCAACAGATATATGGCATGTCAAACCAGTAAAGGTAAAAAAGAGTGACGTCGACACCGTCCTTGAAGATGCCCGGAAGGCTGACTGAGTAATCCCGAGAGCTCCCCTGAGGAGCTCTTTTCTTTTATCACACAAACCAGAGAACAACAGAAAATCAAAGGTTTCATTTCCAAAACTTGATAAAAAATGGAGTTTTGGAAATGTTATGTGAACAGATCCTCAGCAGTGATTACCGCCTGGAGCTCATCCGAATATGGCGTCCTTTCAATAGGATAGGTTGTAATCAAGGTAGAATGGAGAGCATACCTGGTTCCGGTCTTAAGCCTGAAATCATTCATCTTCCTCTTGATATCTCTGTCAAACTGTGCATCGACAATGAATCCGGATTGAGAGTATTTCATCTCACAGACATTTATTGTCTGGTCTTTCCGGACTATAAGAAGGTCAATCTGGGAGCCTTTTATACCCTTCTCCTTATCCTCCCGGCACTTCCAGGCATTCACTTCCGTCAGTACTCCCGAAATTCCAAGAGCCTTCTTTATCTGGGCAATATGACAAAGGCATACCCGCTCAAATGCAAAGCCTGACCAGGCATTGACTGATGGAGAGTTTATCTGATTGCTCCATTCATTCTGGTCATAGTGTCTGTTCTTCAGGAATCTATGATAAAAGATTGTATAGTTGTCTATCAGTTGGTAAACCACCATATTCTTACTGTATCCGAAAGGCACGTATGATCTGATGAAACCACAATTCTCCAATTCCATGAGTTTACGGGAAAGAGCTCCCGAACTAGGGATTCCCGTTGAAGAGATTATCTCATCCCTGGTCAGTCCGCTACCTCTTTCACTCAATGCTTCAATTATCTCAAGATACTGTTCAGGCGTATTGAAGAGTGCTCTGTAGAGATTATTATATTCCTCCCTGAGCATTGCATCGTCAGAAAAGAAGAGATAGTCAATATTCCCGGCAAGACTCATATTCTTCTGAAGGAGACTCCAGTAAAAAGGCACACCTCCGAGGATCATGTAGCATTGAAGAATCTGATGGAGGCTGAACCTGATTTTTCTTGATTCCAGATAATCCCGACATTCACCCAAAGTAAAGGGCATGAGATGGATCTGCCCGGTGAGCCGGTTATGAAGGCCGCCCCTGGAGTTCACTACTTTGTCCATTATCCAATATGTTGCGGAGGCACAGACAATCAGAATCACATCCTTCTCACGTCTTGCTGTAACCCAGCCATTCCAAAAGTTTTCAAGTGCCGGGATGAGTTCACCTTTTCCCGTATCCATCCATGAGAGTTCATCGATGAATATAACCTTCTTCTTGTCTGTTGATTCTTTTATTACCTCTTTAAGGGCGTCAAAGGCTTCATTCCAGGAAGAAGGAACAGAAGAAGACTTCCAGCCTGCCTCCCTGAGAGATGTGGCAAATCTCTCCAGCTGTACACGGAGATTACAGTTTCCCAGTTCCGAACTACTGACTCCTGAATGCTGAAATGTGAAATGATAATCAAAAGTCTCCCTCACAAGATACGTCTTCCCTACCCTGCGTCTTCCGAAGACTGCAACAAACTGCGACTCATCCTCTTCAAGGAGCGACAGCAGATACCTCTTTTCTTTTTCCCTGCCTATCATAATCTCACCACCTTCATGTATAAAAGCATAGCCACAGAGCAACAGAAAATCAAACGATTCCTTTCCAAAACTTAATAAAAAACACAGTTTTGGAAATACAACTACATCAAGCCAGATAAAATCGCCCTTCTTCCCATCAATCAAGTGCACCCTCCAGTCATTAACCAGAGGGTGCGGGGGAATAATAAAATAATGTTTATGTGCACTGCCTATGGGGTGGCAGGTGACACCGTTTTCTCTCCAGGAAATCTATCCTCACAGAATCTCTCTCCCTGTAGAACTTGGATAACCTCAAGTTGACGATGGTACTGTCTGCTCATCCCACTTTGTAGCTGCATTGTACGTTGTTGTTGCATTCTTCTCATCAGTCCATTTTATATCAAGATAATGAACGCCCAACTTGAATTTGCTGTTCTTAAATTCTTTTCCTGTATAGTCAAAAGTGCAATTAGTTAGAGTAACAGAAGCATCTTCACTTCCAGCTGCACCTCTTATAGCGTAGGTGTAATCTCTCTTATCCGTCTTGTCGTCTTCCGATTTATCAGACTTATTAACGCCCCAGCTTTCGAAAGCACAATTAGAAACTGTCACTGCAGCGGTAAATCCATCATATATCTGCAAAGCAGCATTTCTCAGATTTCTAAAC
Source organism: bacterium (assembly GCA_963640795.1). Taxonomy (GTDB): domain Bacteria; phylum Spirochaetota; class Spirochaetia; order Sphaerochaetales; family Sphaerochaetaceae; genus Ornithospirochaeta. Next base: position 5,050 of record CAVIAZ010000119.1, read on the forward strand.
GTACAAGTATCAATGGTCACTTCTTTCAGGAAAGTTCCACTCCCGCTAGCGACCCCAAGACCGATGCCATTGCCACGGCCTTTCCAACTTGTATAATTTCCAGTATCATTTTTGTAGCCTAAATATCCACTCCTGTCATTTTCTTCTTTATAGTGACCGGTCTTTTGCCAAGAATCCTTTTTTGCTTTTTCATCGCTTCCGTCACCAATCAAAGTACAATTCGATATTTTTACAGTTATTTTCTTCTGTCGTTTATATGCCTCAGAATTTTTGTCTTTCACTTCTCCAGTATTTGGCGCATCAATATTTAGACACAATCCGTTACCGGAATT
>CAVIAZ010000120.1:0-5300 GCA_963640795.1 bacterium
ATAGTATCAACTGTGCCAAGCACAACAAATACCAGTCCTATAACATCAATTATCAAGCTGACAATTCCTATGATGAGATTGATGACTTCAAATAAACTCATAGGCTTACCTCCTTCGATAGAATCTACGGAGGCACCGGCCTCCGGTCGAAGCGACGAGAGGCAAATAACCGCCCACCCAAGTGGTAGTGCACAATAGGATTATACACTCTCACGACCATTGACTTCTACAGTAAATCGAGGATAAACGCATTCAGAAATCGACTTTTCGGGGACAGGACGAATATTTCCATTGACAGGTAGGGGTTATGTTGTTAGAAATATGTTGACAAGAGCGCACTACCGATGAGCGGTTACTTGCCTCGGATACATTAAACTATTTTTAAATCGCCGAGGGCTCCAACTTAACGGCGATTATTTATTTCGTTTTTGTGAATGCAATGGCCACAGCACATATTGCCCATCTTAAGGTTAGCTTAAAAGTGGATTGGTTTGCCCCCACAAGTGGTAGCTTCTGCCTTTTTCATTGGAGTAAAAAGAGAAAGTAATGTATTATTCACTTATGAGGAGTGATATGAGTATGAAAATGCTTCCTATTGGAATAGATGACTTCAAGAAAATTAGAGGTGGTGATTTCTACTATGTCGATAAAACCAAGCTCATTGAGGAACTACTGGAAACAGGAGGAGAGGTCAGTCTGTTCACCCGCCCCCGGAGATTTGGAAAGACACTTAACATGAGTATGCTCAAATCATTCTTTGAGGTAGGGACTGACTCTAGCCTCTTCGATGGGCTCTACATATCGTCCCGTAAAGACCTCTGTGAAAGATACCTGGGAAAGTATCCTGTTATCTTTATTACGCTCAAAGGGGCTGATGGTAGAAATTTTGAAGAAGCTGCGCTCAGTCTCGTTGAATTGATCAGAAGTGAGGTGATGCGTTTTTCGTTCCTTAAGGACAGTGGAAAACTGGATGATGACGAGAAGGCCTCTTATAGAGAGCTGGTATCTATGAAGGACATAAACCTATCATCCGCTCTGGTTCAGCTTAAATTCTCGCTCAAAACTCTCTCTAAGCTTCTCTATAAACATTACGGACAGAAAGTAGTCATTCTCATTGATGAATACGATGTGCCACTCGACAAGGCTTTCCAGAATGGCTACTACGATGATATGGTTTCTCTTATCAGAGGTCTCTTTGGTGAGGCACTAAAGACTAATGAGTATCTTGAATTTGCTGTTCTTACTGGGTGCCTCAGGGTGAGTAAGGAAAGCATCTTCACAGGAATCAACAATTTCAATGTGCTTTCAATTATTGATGACCAGTTTGATGAAGTATTCGGTTTTACGGAGAGCGAAGTTAAAGCTATGCTCGAGTATTATGGTTTTCAGTCTCATATGAGCGAGTTGAAGAAGTGGTATGATGGATACAAATTCGGTGGTGTTGACGTATACTGCCCATGGGATGTGCTTTCTCATGTGCAGAGACTTTTGAGTAATCCTGAGGCAATACCACAGTCCTACTGGATTAACTCAAGCGGTAACGGTCTTGTGAGACGCTTCATAGATAAGGCAGATCAATCAACAAGGAATGAGATAGAAAGGCTTCTCTCCGGTGAGACGATTGAGAAGGAAATTCATCTTGAACTCACATACGGCGAATTAGATAGCACCATAGATAACCTATGGAGTGTACTCTTCACAACGGGTTATCTCACACTTGTAGGCAAGCCGGAGAACGGTATATATAAGCTCCGCATTCCAAATGAGGAAGTGAAGGAAGTTTACAAAAGCCAGATAAGCGAGTGGTTCAAGGCTAAGGTGAAGAGAGAAAAGAAGACTCTCGATCCACTATGGGATGCACTCCGGAACGGTGACGAAAAAAAGGTTGAGGAGATTATCAACGGTTTTCTCTCCCGCACCATAAGTATCTTCGATATTAAGGGACCGAAGAAGGAAAAGGAGAAATTCTATACGGCATTCCTCACAGGTATTCTTCTTGGCAATCCCGACTGGGGAGTATGCTCACAAAGGGAATCGGGAGACGGGCTACCAGATATAGAAATAAGACCGGAGAACCCGGATGCGGGAATCATCATAGAAGCCAAGAGCATGGATAAGATTACCGAGTTGGAGTCGGGCTGCCGTAAAGCGATTGAGCAGGTGTATAGACTCTGTTATGCCAACTCTCTCCTTGATGACGGCAGATGTGATATCTGGATATATGGTATTGCATTCTATAAGAAGAGGTGCCGTGTCATGGCTGAGAAGTTCAGCCCTGTATCGACTCCCGGCAATTGATTTTTCTATTTTGCGACATCTTGATTCTTGGCTGAGGAATTCTGATGTAGGGAGACTGTACATTGAGGTTGCTTTACAGTGACTTGAAAGAAATATCTCCAAGGTTATCAGCCCTGGAGATATCTTATTTTGTATCTCTGCTTGTCAGATTACTGTGCCGTCCGGGATAATTGCGTTCTTGTTGATGACAATTATTCCATCATGTACCGAGTACATCTCGAAGTCACCCTCTGGTCTCTTGATATTGTCGATTCCTATACGGCAGTTGGATCCGATTCTGACGTTCTGGTCGATGATGGCCCTCTTGATGATGGTAGCTCTTCCGATTCCCATGTTCGGGATTCCCTTCCTGGCGTTCTCTGCCTTTTCCTCTTCGCTTTCATAACGGGAAGCTCCCATTGTGTAGACTCCGTCCAGAGAAGCTCCTTCCTCGATGAATGTTCTGACACCGATGATTGAGTTCACGATGTAGGCATTTGTGATAATCGATCCTTCACTTGTGAGGGAGTTCGATATGTTACAGAAGTTAGCCTTTGTTGCCGGAAGATGGCGGCGGTGTGTGTAAATCGGCATGTCTTCATCATAGAAGTTGAATGCAGGCTTATTGGAAGCAAGGTCGAGGTTGGCTTCATAGAATGCCTTGACTGTTCCGATGTCTTCCCAATAGTCATCAAAGAGGTAGGATGCAACCGGCTTGTACTTGATGATGTCGGGGATAATCTCCTTACCGAAGTCTGTCTTGTCATTGTTGAGGGCATTTTCCATCTCCTTTGCGTTGAAGATGTATATACCCATGCTTGCGATGTACTCGTTCTTCTCTGTTCTCTTCTGGCCCAGCTGTTCCTTGAGTGTCTTCTCCGGGACGATATAATCTGTAATATCGGCATCGCGGGCAGGCTTCTCATAGAACTTCTTGATCATGCCGTTTTCGTCACAGCCCATGATTCCGAGTCCTGTTGCCTCGCTTCTGCTGATTGGCTTACCTGCAATTGTGAGGGTAGCACCTGTTGCGATGTGTCTCTCGAGCATCTTGTTGAAGTCCATCCTGTAGAGCTGGTCTCCGGAGAGGATGATGTAATACTCTGCATTCTGGTCTCTGAAGTGCTTGAGGTTCTTTCTTACAGCATCTGCTGTTCCCTGGTACCATGTCTCTGAAGCATATGTCTGCTCTGCAGCCAGGATTTCGACAAATCCACCTGAGAATGCATCGAAGTTATATGTCGATGAGATGTGGTTGTGAAGCGATGCGCTGTTGAACTGTGTCAGGACATATATCTGGCGGATATTGCTATTTATACAGTTGGAGATCGGGATATCGACAAGGCGGTACTTTCCTGCGAAAGGTACAGCAGGTTTTGATCTGTCCATTGTGAGAGGGTACAGTCTTGTTCCCCTTCCTCCACCGAGAATGATTGCGACGACTTTTTTGTTATTCAATGTCATTGGTTACTCTCCTTTTTCTTTATTGTATCCTTTTTATTTGGTAAATAAAGATAATGTTTTTCCTTCTTACGCCTTTAGCGTGAGTTCTCTATAGAGCTTCTCGTATTCTTTTGCTGATTTCAGCCATGAGAAGTCACTCTCCATCGCCCTTCTGATAACTTCTCCAAGCCTGTCCTTATTACTGTAGAGTTCTATGGCCCTGCTTGCAGATGAGACTATTTCATCTGGAGTGAGACTAGAGAATGTTATGCCGTTTCCTCCCTCCTCTGAAATATCCTTCACCGTATCCTTCAGTCCTCCGACAGCATGTACTACCGGGATTGTACCGTAGACAAGGGAGTACATCTGGTTGAGACCGCATGGCTCGTAGACGGATGGCATCAGGAAGAAGTCAGCACCGGCTTCAAGGGTATGCGACATCTCCTCGGAGAAGAGAATCTTGATTGAGAGATTGTCGTACTTCGCCATGAGCTGACCGAGCTTCGATATGTATCTGCTGTCTCCCGTGCCGATGAGTGCCACCTGGCATTTCATTTTGAGGATGCGCTCGAGTGCACATTCCTCTCCGTCCATCAAGAGCTCATCAAATCCCTTCTGGGATGCGAGGCGGGAGATCAGGGCGATGAGGGGAGTCTCAGGATCTTCTTTAAGTTTGAACTCTCTCTGGACTTTTATCTTGCACTCTCTCTTTCCTTCCATTTTCTCTATGGAGTAGGTGGATGGTATAAGACTGTCCTTTGCAGGGTTCCATACTTCTGTGTCTATTCCGTTGAGGATTCCTGTCGTATCTTCCTCTCGAAGCTTTAAAAGATCTTCTATTCCGGCTCCATATTGAGGAGTCATAATCTCATCAGCGTAGCTTGGTGATACGGTAGTTATCTTATCGGAAGTGTTGAGGGCGAGTGCCATCATGTTGATGTGTCCGTTCCTCACTGCAGCCTTCGGAATAAGGGAGGAGGAGTAGACTGCATCAAAGAGAGGGAACTCTCCCTGGTACTCAAGGTTATGGATTGTATAGACAGTTGCAGCCGGTGCCCTGAAGTGTTTGAGGTAATGGGGGACAAATCCCGTTGTCCAGTCATGACAGTGTACGACGTCGAATTCGAGGCCGCGTGCTACGATATAAAGGGCAACAGCCTTGGAGAATGCCATGAACCTGGGGCAGTTGTCAGGGTAGGGGGAGAAGGAAGTATCACCATAGATTCCCTTACGCTCTGTAAAGTAAGGAATGCTGAGTGCGGCATATGTTACCCCATCAAGCTCCTTCTCATATACTTCTGCATTTTCATTCCTGCCGAGCATCGGTATCTTGAAAGCTATAGTCTTTTTGAATCCTTCTTTGGGAATGAATGAGTAGAAAGGCATGAATACAGTTACACTGTGTCCGAGTTTAGCCAGGGATGTGGAGAGTGCCCCCACAACATCTGCAAGTCCCCCCGATTTGGAGAAAGGGACGGTCTCGCTTGTTACCATTAGTATCTTCATGACTTCATTATCCCCTCACCCAGCTTGATGGAGCAAGTTAAAATTAAAAAAATATAGTTTGCCTGTCCTGTCCC
>CAVIAZ010000121.1:0-5297 GCA_963640795.1 bacterium
ATTCAACGCTTCATTCAACGCTTATTCATCGTTTCATTCACCGCGCTCAATCATGTCCAATCATCTTTCTCATAATCTCCCTGTTCATGAAGACACAAATACTATACTGAATATCTTTTCAGTGAATTCTTATTCATTAAAGTCGGATCTTGTGCCGCCTCTCCCATGCTGCTATCCTGGTGGGGATGAAAAGGGCAGAAGAGAAGATGACAGAATATACTCTGAAAGAGATGAGAAACGGCCTTGAGGCAGCATACATAAACTCCTCTGTCGTTGCAGACTCTGCCCTGAAGCCGGCATTCCTTTCAAATATCCCAGAAGAAGGGAAGAAGGTAATATCGGAAGTGGAGGATCTCCTCCTCTCCTCGGAGAGTTACTTCTTATGTGTTGCCTTCATCACCCTTGATGGAATAACTCCCCTTCTTGAGACACTCAAGGAGCTTGATGAGAAGGGGATAAAGGGAAGGATTCTCACTACAAACTACCTCTCCTTCTCGGACCCGAAGGCTCTCGATAAGCTTAACTCACTCTCCTCTGTTGAAGTGAGGATGTTCGACTCACATAAAGGAAAAGGCTTCCATACCAAGGGATATATCTTCAAACGGGAAGGGGTCTATAGGATAATCATTGGCTCTGCCAATCTTACGCTCAAGGCCCTCACCGTAAACAAAGAGTGGAATACAAAGATTGTATCGACTGAGAATGGAGAGATAGCCAAGGCGATATTGAGTGAAGCTGAAGAGCTCTGGAGTAGTCCCGACACCCACTCTTACGCCTCCATCCGGGAGAGCTACAGAGAGGAGTATGAGATAGCCCGTAAGCAACGGGAAATAGCATTGGAGGATAATCCGGTATCGCTTGAGAAGTATACACTGAGGCCTAACATAATGCAGGTGGGGTTCATAACAAACCTAAAGAGAATTATTGCTAGCGGAGAAGACCGTGCACTCTTGATCTCAGCTACCGGAACGGGAAAGACCTACGCTTCAGCCTTTGCAATGAGGGAACTGGGATATAAGCATGTACTCTTTCTTGTACATAGGACTCAGCTAGCAGTGCAGACAAAGGAATCATACGAGAAGGTTCTCGGCTCCTCCCGCACTTACGGAATCATTGGAGGAGGAGAAGAAAAGGACAAGGACAAGGACAGGGATAGCGACTATATCTTCGGCCTTGTACAGACACTATCGAAGGATAGTGTGCTCTCCACATTTCCCCCGGACCACTTCGATTGCATAATACTTGATGAGGCACATCACTCTGCTGCATCAAGCTACAGGAAGATTCTTGATCATTTCAAACCGAAGCTGTGGCTGGGAATGACAGCCACTCCCGACAAGCGGGATGACAATATAGAGGGAAGAAACATATATGAGATCTTCAATTACCAGATAGCCTATGAGATAAGACTCAAGGAAGCAATGGAAGAGGATCTTCTCTGTCCCTTCCACTACTTCGGCCTATGTGATATCACCATCAAAGGGGACGGCAGGAAACTTGATGCATCTGACTTCAGAAGACTTGTCTCTGGAGAGAGAGTTGATAGGATTATTGAGAAAGCAGAGTACTTCGGCTACAGCGGAGAGAGAGTAAAAGGTCTCATCTTCTGCTCAAGCATAAAGGAGAGTGTACTTCTTTCTGAAGAGTTCAACAGACGCGGTTACAGAACAATAGCACTTAACGGGACTAGCAGTGCAGAAGAGAGAGCCCTCGCCTTTGAGAGACTTGGCGGGGACAACAATGAAGACGCCCTCGACTACATTCTCTCCGTGGAGATCCTCAACGAGGGAGTCGATATAGTTGAGGTGAACCAGGTCATAATGCTGAGACCAACCCAATCCCCCATAGTCTTTATCCAGCAGCTTGGAAGAGGACTCAGGAAAGCAAGGGGTAAAGACTATGTGGTAGTTCTCGATTTTATTGGGAATTATGAGAACAACTTCATGATTCCTGTTGCACTCTCCGGGGACAGATCTTACAACAAAGACACAATCACAAAGTACCTCATAAGCGGTAACAGTACCATCCCTGGATGCTCCACAATACACTTTGACAGGATTGCCAAGGAAAGAATCTTCGAGTCCATAAATAAGCTCAGCGGAATCAAGAGGATAATCAGAGAGAGTTACATAACCCTCAAGACCAGACTCGGAAGAAGACCCTATCTCATGGATTTCTATACACAGGGAGAAGCTGATCCCCTTCTCATCATAAAGGAATACAGAAGCTACCAGAGCTTTATTGATAAGGTTGACCCTGAAGCCTCAATTCCCCTTTCAAAGAATAAAGTCCTCATCCTTGAGTACCTTTCAAAGACAGTGCTCTCGGGAGTAAGACCGTACGAGACAGAGATAATCTCGCTTCTTCTCACTTCCCCTTCTCTTTCATTCGAAGAAGTGAGAATGAAAATAGAGAAAGACTACGGCTTCACTATAGATGACGCTACTCTCAATGATGCAGTCAATGTCCTTAAGGGAGGCTTCTATACAAATGAAAGCGAGAAGGAGAAGTACAGCATAGTCAACATCATCTCCGGGAGAGATTATACGATAGTACAGGGAGATCTCTACACAGAGATAAGAAAGAACGAGGAATACAGGAAACAGTTTGAAGACATAATCGAAGTAGCAAGAACCCGCTACAGGGATAAGTATTACAGAAAGACCACAGAAGACAAAAGGTTCGTCCTCTACGAGAAGTATTCCCGACGTGATATATCCCTCCTCTCCAATGCAGGGAAGGATAAATCATCGACAATGTACGGCATGTACCCAACAGGAAACGACTGCTTCGTCTTCGTCACCTACCATAAAGGAACCACAACCGATGATACGAAAGAGTACCTCGCCGGCAAACCCGACTACTCGGACAGGTTTGAGGACAGCTCGATCTTTCTCTGGGACTCCCAGATAGGAAAGGGACCCGATAGCTCCTACATGCATGATGTAAGGGACTCAGAGAGGAGGCACCTTCTCATAAAGAAGAGTGATGCTGAATCAAGCTTCTACTATATGGGACAATTCGATATAGTGGAGGAAAGGGTAGATAAGAAGAAAGACAATAACGGAGTCTTGAGAGATATAACAAAGTGCAAGTTCAGGATGCACAGCAGCGTAAGGGACGATCTCCTGCGATATCTTGAGAGTCCGTTACAACAGCAAGAAGAAGGTAATTAAGATGAAGACAATAAAGGTAGTGGCAGCAGTAATAAGAAAAGACAACATGGTCTTTGCAACAGAGCGTGGTTATGGTGATTTCAAGGACATGTGGGAATTCCCCGGAGGCAAGATAGAGCCCGGTGAGGACAGCAAATCTGCACTCAAGAGAGAGATAAAAGAGGAACTCGACACCACAATAGAAGTGGAAGACTACATAGACACCATAGAATACGACTACCCTACCTTCCACCTCTCCATGGAATGCTATTGGTGTTCCGTTAAGGAAGGAAAGCTCACCCTCCTCGAGCACGAGAATGCCAAGTGGCTCGATAAAGACACCCTCCTCTCTGTTAATTGGTTACCTGCAGATTTGACGATAATCGATAAGGTTAAAGAGGGGCTGTAATCAAGGCGTTGGAGAATTCTTTGATGCTCCTTTCTTTCCATCCTTTCCATCCTTTCCATCCTTTCCACCCTTTTTCCCAGTCGTTTTCTTCCCTGGTTTTCTTTCTTTACTAGTTTCTGACTTTTCCACGGAAGAACTCACAACTTTGATTTCCTTTTCCAGTTCCGGGAAGAAGTAATATTCATCCATTCCAAGAACCTCCAGTTCTTTCAGGATATCATTCTTCTTGCTGGAAGATGATATATAGTAGAGCCTGGCTTTCCAATCCTTCTGCCCACCATTTTCAGGATATTTGAAGAAATCGTATAGGCTCTTTGGGGGTTCATAAATATCTATAGGATTCATTCCGCACATGATAAAGCACCCCTGCTGACGGACAATCCTGTCATTATTAAGAGGAGGATGGACAAGAATACATTGATTAAGTTCATTGAAGCACACATCATCCCAATATATTGTCATACCTTCTTTCTTACATTGATGACTCAGCTCGTTTATATAGTCAAATGCCCATCCATTTCCCAACATGTCCTTTTTTTCCGGTTTCTCTTCTTCACTTCCTCCAGATTCCTTATCTTTCTCCTTTTTCTTTTCACTATCATCTTTTGCCCAACAACTTTTAAAACACGACTCTTTACTCTTCTTCCCCGGACAGACATGTTCACCATCTTTCCCGGTTCTGTATTCATCTTTTTTCAGGCAAGGAATAGCCTTACTTCTTTTACTTGCACTAATTTTAGTATTTGTCATTGCAGTCAGCATAACAATGGTATCACTGGAGACAGAGTATTTCTCATCCTCTTTTCTACAATAAGCCTCCACAATAACTCCGACATCATCTTTTCCCTCATCGGATGAACTAAAGCATGCAAAAAAGAGCGCAACAAGAGGACTTGAACTTAAATCAAAAAGCCTTGATGGATGAACATAATGCTTCAGCTTCACCAACTTCTCAAATGTAGAATTACAGTCGGCAAAATCTTTCGGCCTGTCATTATAGACTCGAGCATTAAGTTCCATTTCTTTTTCGATATATTTTCCTTTTCCCCTGAAGAGAGACGGCTTCAAATCATAATGTGCTTTCTGTCCACGGAAATAACGGCTTACTTTCTTATCATTGTACTTAAAGACATTCTGAAGAAAATCAGATACTGAAGATACCGACACAGGAACAACTTTTGCTTCATCATATACAATATAAGCTCTCCCAAGTGGCCTTCCCCTATCCACTTTTTCCACCCTATATTCATGTTCTCCAATCTTATAAGTTGTTTTATTCAACGCATAAATAATACTATTAATTTCGGCCTTCTCGACCCTTTCTTCAAGAATCTTTCTCGTTACAAAAGAAAAGCCTTTCGCTCCAATTTCCTCAGAGATTGTTTCCTCGTACTCTATCTTACTAACCTTCTTTTTTACAGCCAAATCCCCATCTCCTCATTCACTCTACATTAAATCAACTCAAATTTTCTCCAGCAGACGCTTCATCATGACATCCGGTTCCTCGTAGGAATATCCATACCCCTTAAAGATCTCCATGATTTCTTGTTTTGATATGTCAAAAATGCTACCAGTAGTCGCTTGGATTATATAACCCCGTTCTTTAAGCAACGTAAACAAACTAATTGGCTCAAGGTCCGTAAAGTTCGGTCCAATAATCGTAAATGTCTTAATCTCGTTGTCTTTAATGACATTCCACATACACATATGATTTTTTATGCAATCAGCAATAA
>CAVIAZ010000122.1:0-5215 GCA_963640795.1 bacterium
CTCTGATTATATACCACTGTGGTCGTTGTGTCCTGACAGGATTTGATTTAATATTTTTCTAATGATGAACAAACAGGAGGAATATATGAAACCGACACTTGTTGTCATGGCTGCTGGAATGGGCTCCAGATATGGTGGAGTCAAGCAGATTGATGCCGTCGGCATGCATGGTGAGACTCTTTTAGACTATGGTGTCTATGATGCTTACCATAACGGATACGGTAAGGTGGTATTCATTATCAGAAAAGATATCGAAAAAGACTTCAGAGAGCGTCTTTTTGACAGGATTGCCAGGAATATGGATGCCGAGTATGTATTCCAGTCCCTTGAAAGTCTTCTCTCTCCCGAGGAGGTCAGACTCAGTCAGGGAAGGACCAAACCGTGGGGAACAATACATGCGGTGCTTTGCGCAGAGAATGCTGTAAAGACTCCGTTTACCGTCGTCAACGCTGATGACTACTATGGCCGGAGTGCGTATGTGACCATGGGTAAGTATCTCTCTAACCTTAATAATGATGACACTACACACGCAATGGTTGGTTTTGTCCTTGAGAATACAATGAGCCCGTCAGGTTCTGTCACAAGGGCTATATGTAACAGCAGGGACGGCCTTCTAACATCCCTCAAGGAGACTTTCAAGATTTTCTGGAGGGATGGTAAAGTTATTTCCCAGCTCCCGGACGGGGAAGAGGAACTTACAGGCAAGGAACTTGTAAGCATGAACTTCTTCGGTTTTACCCCAAGGGCTTTTGAAAGCTTCAATACCTATTGGGATGAATTCAAGAGGGTGAATATCAAAGAGGCCAAGACGGAGTGTCTTCTCCCGACAGGAGTGAGTGAGATGATTAATAAAGGCGAGGGCTCTGTAAAGGTTCTTTCTTCCAATGACAAGTGGTTTGGAATGACATATCCGGAGGATAAGCCCCAGGTCATGGCTGCGCTGAGACAAAAGATTGAGGACGGCTATTATCCTGTCAAACTCTGGGATAAATAAGTTAAATATTACCGCCCGGCATGGGCGGTATTCTATTGCTGCGTTACATCATTGTTGGACGTGAGCACATCCATCGGGGAGTAACCTTCCCCCAGGACATGATAGGTGTCCTGGATAATCATAAAGGCTGAGGGATCTATCTCTTCAACACACCTTGAGAGTCTGATGATGTCTTTCTTGGGGATGGTTGTCATGAGCATATCTTTGTCTTCTCGGGAGAAGAGACCTTTGGCATTGATGATTGTCCCGCTTCTGTTGAGGTCCTTCAGGATGAATTCACCTATCTCATGTATCTTTGGTGATATTATGAAAACATTCTTTGCATAGTTGGTTCCGAACGGGACGATGACCCTGTCAATTATAAGTGAAATGAGAAGTGACACTATAAAAGAGTAGAGGGCATTCTCTATTCCGAAAAAGAAGACTGATGCAAATATGATTATCCCATCGACGATGAAGAGAGCGTTGCCCAGGGCTACCGGGGTATATTTTGCAATTATCTGGGCTATGATATCTGTTCCGCCTGTATTGGATCCGGCACGCATCACAAGGCCCATTCCTATTCCGCTGGTTATTCCGGTAAAGAGCGTGCAGAGCCATAGGGAAGAATCTTTTGTATAGTCTATGAGTCCGTTCGGAATGATGATGTTGAAGAGTGTGGTGAATCCCGAAAGGAGTAATGTCCCAAGGAGGGCCTTTACGCCGTATTCCCTTCCGAAGAGCGCAACCCCGACAAGGTAGATGGGAATGGAGAAGCATAGCATGATGACTCCAAGGTCTATGGATTTTCCCGTATAGTCGAGAATGATGTGGTAGACAATGGTTCCAAGTCCTGACACTCCTCCCGGAGCAAGTTTTGCCGGGTTCATGAATACAGATATGCCGAAAGCGGTCAATGCCGTTCCGAAGACTATGTATGCATAATCGTATATGATATTCTTCAATTTATCTTTCATAGTTTATCCGGGAGCTCCTCGCTGTCTTCTTTGAGGTGTCTGATAATGTACTCCGGGTCATCCGAAACTATGAGAATATCTCTTACAGCCTTCATTACAAAGCCTTCCTCAACTGCCCTGTCAAGGAGATCCAGAAACGGATCATAGTAACCATTTGCATTAAAGAGTGCGATGTTTCCTTTTGTGTAGCCGAGCTGTCTCCATGTATAAATCTCGCAGAATTCCTCAAAGGTCCCGATTCCTCCCGGGAGGGCGATGAAACCGTCTGCCATATCATACATGGTTTTCTTCCTCTCATGCATGCTACCGACGATTATCGTCTCTCCACTGGCAGAGCCACGGGTGACACTTTCTCTGTTCATTGCCTTCGGCAGTACTCCTGTGATATGGCCACCCCCGTCTGAGACTGTATGGGCGAGAACTCCCATGAGCCCGCGGTTTCCCCCGCCATAGACGAGAGATGCCCCTTCCCTGAGCATTGCCTTACCGAGTTCTATTGTCTTTTCTCTGTATATCTGACTGTTTCCCATGGTGGAACCGCAGAAAACTGCAATTGTGAAATTATCCTTCATGAGCTAGTTAATACCATAAAGAGGAAAAATACTCAATGAAATGTTATCATGGTAACAGATTTAGATTATTTTGCGCTAAATGGAGAGAGTTTTAATTGTCTCATTAAACTAATTGTATTATTGTAGATAATAGAATTTTCGTTTTTTAATTTTTAGTGCAAATTAAGACAGGAGATAAATTTTCAATGAAGAAACTTACAAAAGTCATCTTTATCGTATTGTTACTTGCCGCAGTTGTTATGCCACTTTCCGCAAAGAAGCTTATGGTTGTGAGCTGGCAGTGGCAGCTTTCCGACCCTGATGTCACAGAATACCGCTATCAGCTGAACGGCGAGAATGAAGACGGCTGGACAGTTGTCGACGCAAAAACCTCGTCCTACACGGCAGACGGACTTGATCCGTACTCCGACTATACATTATATCTGCAATGCTCCTATGACGGAGTCAACTGGTCACTCAGTGCCTCAAGCACAGCTTATGCCCTCCTCGAGGTAGCTGAGGTTGTTGAAGAAGTGGCTGCTCCTGTTGAAGAGAGTGCAGATTTCACACTCTTCGGAGTCAATTTCCATAACACATACAGTGGAACAACTTTTACAAGTTCCATCGATAAAAAGGGATTTGTCACAACAGATGACATCCTTGGCTTCATTGAATGGGTCAACGGCGAGTATCCTGAACTTGTAGACACTGTCAAGGTTGAATCAATCACCGATGGCAAGCTGGTCCTCACAGTTCCTGCTGATCTTGATTTTGAGAGCGAACTTGATGCTTATAAGAGCGAAATCGAGAAGTACATGGATTATCTGATTGCCGAACTTGGAAAGAAGGAAGAGGCTCCTGCTGTAGAAGAGACAAAGGCAGTTGAGGAAACTGTTCCTGTCGCTCCTGAGGCCGTTGAGGCAGTTCCTGTCAAAGAAGAGAAGAAAGAGGAGACGAAGAAGTATAAGGCTTCATTCAACCTTGGTCTCTCCCTTGGTGCTGAATGGTCCTTCCCATCAGTATCTGATTTCAAGAACCCGACATACTCATATCTCCCGCGTGCTTCTCTTGTGCTTGAAGGCCAGAACCTCCTTCTTGCCGGTCCGGTCGGTCTTGGACTCAGAAGTGATATCTCGGCTGTTGCTCTTCCTGATGGTATGGACTACAGCAATATCCTCGAATTCAGCAAGATGGGCTATGACCTCACAGGAGATCTCAAACTCATGGGATATATAAACGGGAATGTCGCAAATCTTTATCTTGGTGCAGGTCTCGGATATTCACTCGCTTCAAGCGGTGTCACATCCTACCATACAGCAGGAGAACTTGGCTCGTTTGATTCAGGTTTCGCCCTTACAGCTGTAACAGGCCTCGGATTCAACCTCGGAAGTAAGGTGGGTCTCAACCTTGAAGCTTACGGAAGATACTTCTTCGGTTCGTTCAAGGAATTCAAGCTCGGCCAGCTGAGCCTTGCTTCATCACTTGGTCTTACATTCAAATTCTGATTACCGGAATTAATTCTATTAGGGCTCCGCTGACACGGGGCCTTTTTGACAGGTAAAAGCTATGGACATAAAGAAGGAAACAATAGAGGAATGTATCAACTTCGTTAAAGAACGCAACTGGGAACAGTTCCATAACCCGAAGGATCTTGCTATATCATTAAGCCTTGAAGCGGCTGAACTTCTTGAGCTCTTCCAGTGGAATACCAGTGAGGAGGCTGTTGAGAAGAACAGGGACAAAATGAAGGATGAACTGGCAGATGTGATAGTTTACGCTATCGATTTTGCCACAGTCCTCGGATTTGACCTCAATGAGATTATCCTTGAGAAAATGGCAAAGAACAGGCTCAAGTACCCCGTTGAGAAGGCAAGGGACTCCAAGAAGAAGTACAACGAATTGTGAGCTACCTTGATTTACAAAAGAAGATAGTTCATGTTCCCCTGTTTCTCAGCAGTTGCTCATTGTTATCCCTTTCCCTGTCAGATTTTCAAAATCCCTAAGAAAGACATCAACGGCACTGTTTATTGCTGCATTGTTGACAAAGTTCTCAATGACAGAAGGTGAGGCAGTCACTGCCGCTATGCCGTATTTACATAGTTCGAGAACCTGCTGGGAATTCTTGAACGATGCTGCAAGAACTCCGGTGTTGTAACCGTTGTTCCTGTATATATCGTGAATCTCCTTTGCTACGGCTACTCCGTCATACCCCATATTGTCTATGCGGTTGATATAAGGTGCTGTATATTCAGCTCCGCACTCTGCTGCAAGATATCCCTGGAGGGGAGTGTAGACTGCTGTTGCTGTCACCCTGATTCCATCTTTTCTGAGACTCTTCATTGCCTTGAACCCTTCCGGTATTGCCGGAATCTTCACGAATGTATTCTCTCCAAGCTCCAAGACGATACGGCGGGCATCAAGAATAATGCCGTCAGCATCCTTTGCGATTGTCTGTACATGGAGGTCTCCTTCCTTTCCAATGAAGGAGCGTATTTCTTTTAATACCTCATAGGGATTTCTTCCTGCCTTCATGAGAATGGACGGGTTGGTTGTGACCCCGCTCACCGGGTAGTATTCATAGAGCTTCCTTATGCTGTTTATATCGGCATCATCAATAATGAGTTTCATCTTTTCCTCCCAGTGTCTCTGTTCTGTTCTTCATATTATATCATCTTTGTTCTCTGTAAAGTGAACTGAAGAATGCAATGTTCTGG
>CAVIAZ010000123.1:0-5115 GCA_963640795.1 bacterium
ATAACAGCATATGGTGCCCAGGCTGCATGCAGGATACTCTCTGTAGTCTTCCTCATCGGGGTCGGAAGTGTCGCCTGGATGATAGTGCCCTGTCCGGAGGGCTGGATTCCAGAGGGGTGGACTCCAACCAAAGCACAGGCAAAAGAACTCAACACCAAAAACTACAATATAAAGGAGATGGTCAGGACACCCGTCTTCTGGGTCATGCTCATCATATTCATATTCGCCAATGCTGCAGGAACCATGATGGTGAGTGCAACTTCTCCGATAGCCCAGAGACAGATAGGACAGTCTGCAATGACAGCAGCAATGTGCGTAAGTATCATGACACTGGCAAACATGCTGGGACGTATAGGGTTCGGGTTTATCTATGACAGGCTCAAGGGATGGAATTCCTTGATTCTTGTTCTGGTTATAAACGCAGCCTCGATGTGTATGCTGACAGTAGCAGAGAGCCTTCCTTACTTTATACTCTGTATCTGTCTTGTCGGCTTCTCGTTCGGAGGCCTCCTTGTAGTATTTGCTCCTATCGTGAAGACTGTCTTCGGCACAAAGTTCTACAACCGTAACTACGGTCTTATCTTCATAGGTTACGGCATAGGTGCCTTTGTCGGCCCTAAGATCAGTGCAAGCTTCTATGACAGCACCGGTAGCTATGTTGCCGGCTATTTAGGAAGTGCACTTCTTGCCGTCTCTGCCGCAGCACTTGTCTTTGTGGCAAGAAAACTCGTAAAGGCTATGCAGAAATAGAATAAGAGACCTCCCGTGAGCGATATGCCTGGGAGGTCTTTTCCAGTCAGATGACAGAGATACGGAAGAAGTTCTGTTCAATCTATCTTTTCTGCTCCAACTTCCTTCCGCTTAAAAATGGAGGGAAGAAGGTGCAATTTGATCCAAGATTTCAAGTCCTGTCTTTTTCTCTGCATTTAGTGAAAGGTCGTGGTCAGCTGTTATTCTTCTAGCGGGTAGGCATATAGCATATAGCGCATGGGAAAACGGCTTACGGCTCTTTTCATGGGGCCCGGAGGAAAGTCCGGGCAGGCTTATGGAATTTTCATTTTACAAGAATGATTTCCTCTTTTGCTTTGGTGGAATACCGGATAATTCGACATTCTCGCCTGACTTATGCAGCGTTATAGTTCATCTGCATCTGAACCGATATCTCTCGCATTACCACTTCCGCATCCGTATCATCTGACTGGAGAGCACTTCAGAGAGAGTATTCCTCGAAGATTTCGACAAAGCTGTCATTGACATCAAATGGGGGAGTGTAATCCACCCTGGACGACACAAGGGCAAGGTCAAGCTTCGAGGAAGTCTCATCCGACTCACGGGAGAGCTTTTTGAGGTAAGACTTTACCTTGTTGCGGTCAAAGTTGATTGTCTTCACAACCTTGATATCACACTTGTACGGGGTCTGGTTCCCCTCGGCGTTGAAGCGGTACCCGATTCCCCCTTTCGATATGACAGTCTCGCTGGAGCGGAGAGCGACCATGTTGCTGAAGACTGACATGATCTCCTGTCTTTTGGTGTTGAGTGAAGTCTCTGCGTCTATGTCGATATCGAGGTCGGACTTGGCCTTCTCAATCATAAAAGAGAGCTTTCTCTTCTCCTCGAAGAGGTACATGAGAAAGTCGGAAAGTATTGTCACCTTTCCCTCGAGATCGAAGAGGGAGAACCTGTAGGCTTCTCTTGTCACTTCGTTCTCGGCATCCTTGTCGACCCTGTTCTTCATGACTGTGTTTGTCACTCTCATAGTATTCCCCTCATTTCTGAGAATCTCCTCACTCTTTGTAATAAGCTCATTGAGCTTGTTCTGGAATCTGAATGCTTCTTTAAGATTCATATTCTTTCCTCCTGTATATCGTGGAGTCAGGACTCTAACTCTCACTCCACAGACAGAAAGATACCCCAAACCTATCCTCCTTTTGTTCGCCCGAGAGGCGATATGTGAATTATTCGCCACGTAAGCGAAGTACGGCCG
This sequence comes from bacterium, assembly GCA_963640795.1. Lineage (GTDB taxonomy): Bacteria > Spirochaetota > Spirochaetia > Sphaerochaetales > Sphaerochaetaceae > Ornithospirochaeta. The sequence continues at coordinate 1,985 of CAVIAZ010000123.1, forward strand.
TCTAATATTTTTGGCAGTTACTATTTATTGGAAATATAAGAAAATAAAAGGTGCAAAAACAGACATAAGAGCGCTTTTATGTCTGCCATCACGTATTGAGGCTTACTTCCTTTTGTTATATCATCAACCCTTGGTAGAAATTTACTATTGCCGTAAGGGGTTATTGAGATGTCAAAAAAACTTTTTCTAATATTTCCGCTCATCCTGTTATTACTTGTAGGATGTGCTCTCGATAAGGACACAGAGCCAAGCGGAACAGTCAGGCTTACAATCGAGGATATAAGTACCAGTACAAGATCCATCCTTCCGGAGTATCCTGAGATAAAGGGGTACAAGATTATCCTTGACTGCTCGAAAAAAGTTGAGAAATCATTCAAGCCCGGTGAATCCATCGTCTTCGATAACATTCCTATCGGGACATGTGATATAAGTGTTGAGGCTTACTCTGATGAGAGTCTCTCCAATATGGTTGCAGAAGGAGCATCAACACTCCTTGTTAGACCTGATTCAGAGAACAACGTGTCTGTTGCCCTTGACTGGCTGAGTGACGGCTACGGATCTTTTACCGTCGATTTCAGCTGGGATGCACTTACAAATAAAGACAACCCCATAGCAGAGGCAATAGAAAGAGGTAGCCTTGGCTTCATGGCATGGGACAAGAATGACAGTAAGGCTTATGCTGATGCATCCATCCAGTGGGCTGACGCAACAAAGACAAGCTATACATATACCCAGAACAATGTCCCTACAACAAGAAACAGAAGGTCTGAGAATGTCTCTTTCAGGATTTACTCGAAGGTTGATGGAAAGGAACAGGTAATCGCAGAGACATTCTATACATCAGTCAGCATCCTCCCCAACATTACAAGTAAGGAAGACGGGGCAGAGTCCTTTGCATTCAGCGACAATAACATAACCTACTACCTCAAGAACATAACAGATGCAACATGGAAGATGAATGAAACTGATTCTGGAAGCATGATAGATGTCACATGGAAATATCCTCTTCTCTCTGACGGTAGCTACAAGGTTACAGTTTGGGTTACAAACAGCAGTAAGAGTAATGAGGTTGTCGGGAACAAACAGACATTCAACTACACAGTTTCAGGAGGAATAGCAACAGGAGAGACAGCAACGACCCTTTCCGGACTTGAGCCTGGGAATATCTACTGCCTCCATTTCCTCAATGAAACAAACGGAACAACCTCAGAGACTTACAGAAAGTCTGCTGACATAACTCCGTTTACAGACATAAAGACAAAGGTGAAGGTATCATCAATAGCCTTCACGGATGATTTCAAGACAACGTATGTGATGGGAGACAGTGTGACTGTCCCAGCCGTAATCCTCCCCGATAATGCCACTTACAAGGACTACACAGTAACCGCTACAGAGGGAGTAAACGTCAAAGAGAAAGCCATCTCTTTCCCAACATCCGGTGACTATACAATAACCCTCACAAGTGAGGATGCGGATGCAGTTACCCGGACAGCAGAGAAGACAGTCACAGTAAAGCTTTCGAAGCCCCAGGATTTCACACTTGAAAAGACAGAGACAGGCGTAAAGCTGGGATGGACAGCTGTTGAGAGTGCCACAGGATATAGAATAGAGAAGACTTATAACGGTGTAACAGAGAATCTGACCACCACGGAAACATCTTACACAGATGTAAAGGTAAGCACCGGTATAGACTACACATACAAAGTAAAGGCGGTAAGAGAAGACAGCAAGTTCGATTCAGACTACTCGGAAGAGAAGACAGCTAAGCTCTCGAATGTGATGATTTATATAACACTCCCTGCCAAGATTGAGAGCATAAACAACTCCAAGCTTCTCTCAGATGCCCTGAGTGGCAAGTACGTTACAGATATAAAGGGCTTCACGGTTGATATCGGGGACGCGATATCGAAGGAGTATACCTACTCCTGGTACCTCAATGGAGTTAAGGTAGGAGACGATAATGCCAAGTCAGTTAATATAGACAAGGACACCAAGGGACTCATAATCAGCACAACAGAGAGTTCCAACACCCTCCAGCTCAATGTGACAAAGGGAGATTACACCTACAGTGCATCAGCAACCTTCCATTACATAGAGACAGATCCGGGAGAGGTGACAATTACAGGCCCTGAGAAGGTAGTATATGGCACACCAGTGACATTCACAGCAACAACCCAGTACAACAATAAAGCTGTCATCATCTGGAGTTCCTCAGATCCTTCTATCGCCACAGTAGATTCCGATGGCAAGGTAACTTCCCTCCTTGACGGCACAGTAGATATTACAGCCACCGCCGTCGCAACAGGAGCAAGCAAGACAGTGAGTGTGAAGTCTTACATACCGGTGAAGTCTGTTAGTTTCAAAGATTCGTTGAAGAGCCGTTGGCTTGTAGCACAGAATAATGGCGTGAAAGTCACAGATGGCAATTATACGACAATAGATTTGGCTAAAAATGTGACAATCGAGGCAATGAATGGGGTGAAAGCTTCCGATGTAAGTTTGACCTGGTCGCTCGACGAAGGTAGTGGTTGTGTTGCCCTGAACGGTAGTACTCTGACAACTGATGGTAAATCGAATTATGGAACTCCCAAAATTACTGTCAAGGCTGCGGATGGTCAGTCTGCTTCAATTAGTATTCCTGTTTATAAATTCGAGATTTATCATGGGAGTACTCCAGTAACGGGGGGCTCATCCTATATGAAAGGATCTGCTTCATATCCGAAAAATTATGTATATATCTATGTAAATGGGAAAAAGCTTGCAGATTCCTCCACAAGTTCACAGCTGAAGAGTCTTACCTCATATGGCTGGTCTTTTGATGCAGAACAGAGTTCAAGTTTTGAAAAGGCTACTCATGATTATTATGCAGAGATGAGTTTTGGATGGAATGCGCTGAAGTGTATAGTTACAGTGACAATCAATGGAATTGGTACAATGTCCTTCACTCGTACTGGTTAAGGATAACAGTTATCTTTTGTGGAAAAGTATTTACATTGTTCGACAAATTATATTGAGCCATGATGCTTGGTTTGCTTTTGGAGAACTGGAGGCGACTGCACTTCTCTTTATTGGGGGGCTCAAGTGATATCAGACTCCATCGTTTTCTGAGAGGCAGGCTATGAGGATGGCTA
>CAVIAZ010000124.1:0-5114 GCA_963640795.1 bacterium
TCTCTCCTGCTCTTTATGAACATGTTCATATTAACTGTTCTTTCTGTCAATATTCTTTGCCTGAAATATCTATAAAAAAGTACCGAATAGAAGAAAAGACGAGGGTAAAAGCAGAAAAAAGAGGCACAGGATAAACCATATGCCTCAATTCAATATCTTTCACATTGAGAAAGTTAATACGTCTTTGTCTCCCTGTATTTGGCCCCATCGAATGTTCCGGTCTCAACGCCAGACTTGGTCGCTCCGGTATTTTTATCCATCTGTGAGGTTGCTGTACATGCCAGTCTATGGGTCACACCACCTTTTTCTGAAGTCAACAAGGTTGTTCCAGTGCCTGATGAAGGATACAAATCACTCAGACTGTCATAGGCATAGGTAAATGCAAGAGTGCCATTTATTGTTCCGCTGTTTCCTTCATAATTATCAAAGGTGTACAGGAGGTAAGCTACTTTCTTTTCTCCGTTTTGGGCTATTGTCCTCATTGCAGACACACCTTTTGGTGAACTTGTTACTGTTCCATATGTATTGAACGTGACAAGACCTAGAACCTTTGTGACGTCTGTACCCAAGAGTTCATACTGTTCTTTCTGTTCCTCTGTGAGGTAGTTGTAATCTGTCTGGACATTATTGTCACAAGCAATAAAGAGCCCCAAGGCCACAAGAGTGACCAGAATGATGATGAATGTTCTTTTCATTTGGAATCCCCCGATTCTTAAGTAGTAATCTTAAATTACCCTTGCAAAATGCACCTGTCAATATTTAGTCTCTAGGGTTGCAATTGCAGATGGCGGATTTCAACTCTGCTAAGGCCGGGAAGTCTCGACTGATTTTTATATTTGTCCTCGTTCTATGATACACAGTACCCATGAATGATACAGAAATGTAAGAAAACGGGACAGCAGGGGGTTTTACAGAGAGTTTTCCTTGCCATTCCTTCCTGCCAGTGTGAGAATTCGCGAAAGAGGAAGAATTTATGGACAGACTGAACTTACCGGTTGATATTAATGACTTTGGAGAAGTAAGGCGAAAAGGGTTTTACTTTGTTGACAAAACAGCTTTTATCGAGGAACTTCTTGACAGCTTTCACAAGGTCAATCTGTTCACCAGGCCTATGGGATTTGGCAGTTCCCTGAATCTCTCCATGCTCCGTTATTTCTTTGAAATCGGAACAGACAGGTCTCTCTTTGATGGCACATACATTTCAGATAATGACAGACTCTGCAATGAACACATGGGTAAGTATCCTGTGATATACCTTTCGTTTGAAGAAGTGGACGGACCTTCCTTTGATGATGCTATGGCACGGCTAGGCAGATTAATCTCCCGGGAGGCTGAGCGCTTCCTGTTTCTTCTTGGGAGTGGCAGACTGACGGAAAGTGAGAGGAACAGATACACGGCCATCCTGAATCATCCGGCCTGTGATGTGACTTCTCTTAGCATGCTGTCAGGACTCCTCTCCAGGTATTACGGCGAAAAGGTCATTATTCTCATAGACGGATATGATACTCCACTCCGGAGGGCTTACCGGAACGGCTACTACAAAAGAATGGAGGATTTCCTGTACTCATTTTACGGCAATTCACTGAAGGGTAATGATTCCATGGACTTTGCTGTCATGACAGGATGTCTGTGGAAGGCTGAAGATGGAATTAACCCCCTCTTCAACAATTACAGCAGATTCCCCCTTTATGATACCCCCTATGATGACAAGTTCGGTTTCACGGAGGATGAAGTCTGGAGAATGCTTGGGTATTACCATCTGGAGTCTCATATGGATGAGATAAGAAAATGGTATGGCGGATACCGTTTCGGTAATGCTGATGTCTATTGCCCGCGGGATGTAATCAGGTACGTAAATAGTCTCATTGGGGAGAAAAATGCCGTGCCCGGACTCTACAGGACAGGCAAATTGAGCAATGAACTTCTCAGCCATCTGCTGGAAGGGGAAAACAGGACAGTGCGAAGTGAAATCGAGGAACTTGTTGCCGGGAAGACAATTAGAAAGTTTCTGAATCCCTTTCCTGGCTATGACGAGATGTATTCTTCCTATGACAACCTCTGGAGTGTCCTCTACATGACAGGTTACCTTACTGGAGAGAAGAAAGGAGGGGATGAATATGAACTTCACATCCCGAATAAGGAAGTGGAGTATATCTTCAGAAATAAGATACAGGAATGGTTCAAATCGTCTCTTTTAAAGAGTGCAGGGGACTTGAAGAAACTCTGGGAGGCGATTGACAGAGAAGACTCTGAGACTGCAGGGGATATAATTGCAAAGTTCCTCGATAACACTATCAGTGTGCTGGATCCTAAAGGGAAAGAGAAGTTCTATCACGGCTTTGTCTCTGGGCTTCTCAGTGGCAACAGCCAATGGCGAGTCCTATCGAACAGGGAATCCGGAGACGGGTATCCGGATCTGATGATAATGCCGAGAAACTCCGGAAGGGGAATGGTCATAGAACTCAAGACTGCACTTACTTTTTCCTCACTCGATAAAAGGGCGGAGGATGCCATTGCCCAAATCAGGACAAAAAACTACACCGAGTATCTTATATCTGAAGGCCGGGAAGATATCACACTATGGGGAATAGCATTCTACAAGAAGAGATGCAGACTGAAGACTGAGAAGTTCCGCTGACTCTGGTGAAATGAAAAATTCAACACCACAGACTGATTTTCCATGTTATGATGATAACAACCCTAAGGAGGGGTGTTGTTGACGTGACCGAGTGTGATATCCAGAGAGCAAGCCTTTTGAAGAGGTTCTCAGCATTTCTTCTCGATTTTATCATCATCACAATTCTCTCCACACTCTTTATCTTCCTCCTTTCTGTAATCACACACTATGACTTCTACAATACCCAGCTGATCTCGGCCTACGATATGTACGAGGAGAAATACGGCGTCACCTTCTCAATTTCCCCAGACGAGTACAACTCGTACTCCTCAGAGGAGAGGGATACCTACGACAGGGCCTACGAGGACCTCATTTATGACAGTGCGGCCATGGAGAACTATGAGAAGGTGATGAACCTGACTCTCTTCAATCTCTCCCTCGGGGTATTTTTAGCATTCCTTCTCAGCGAGTTCATCCTCCCCCTTATATTCGGTAACGGCATCACCCTCGGCAAGAAGATATTCGGCCTTGCCCTCATGCGTAAGGGAGGCTGGAAGGTTAATGGCATTTCATTGTTTATCAGGGCAATACTCGGGAAGTACACCATCGAGACGATGGTACCGCTTCTGATTCTTGTGTTGATTCTCTTCAATGCAATAGGTGTGGTGGGGCCGTTTGTAATAATTGCACTTTTCATACTCAACATAATCCTTATCTTCACTTCTTACACTCACCAGGCCATCCATGACCGCATTGCCGACACGGTGGTTGTGGACCGGGCCTCCCAGAAGATATATGAGACAGAAGAGGAGGCAATTGAGGCAAAGAGGGAAGAAGCTAAGATAAAGGCTGAAGACAACGAATACTAAGTGAGGGTTCTACTGTGGAAGCAGGAATCTTCGTGGGCTCTGCCCCGGAGTAGTTCAAACACAGACAGGTACAACAGTAAATACAAAGGGAATAGCTGAAACTTATCTCCAGTCTCCCCAGATAAGGCTTTTCAGCGTAGACGATATAACCATAGAATAGGGTTATATGAAAAAAAGATTAAAAACAGCAGGTGTTCTCATACTTGTACTTGCCCTCTTCGCTTCCTGTGCATCAACAGCATCAGGAGATAAGACAGGGCTTGAAGAGGCAAGGGACTATATATTCTCCATGTATGATAAGGGAAGTGAAGCAACAGCGAGCCCCAGTGACTATACAGTACTCGGAACAGTCAATATAAGCGGAGTGCAATATGACGTTGAGTGGACTTCCGATGTTCCAGAGGAGAGTGTGAAGTTCACACGGGACGGTAATACTGTAGCTGTCGATATAAACGAAAAGAGCACAGAGAGGATTGACTACGTCCTGACGGCAACAGTGAAGGACAGCAGCGGAAAGACTCTCTCCACTTCCTTCAACCGTTATATACCGGCATTGAAGGAATCATCATGGAGTGAGTATATTGCCCTTGCTGCAGACAGCACCGTTACTGTGAAGGGAGTCATAACCGGCCTTATTTCAAAGACAGGCGGGGCATCGGACAACTGTATCTACTTCCAGGATGAGGACGGTGGTTACTATGCCTCAGAGACTCTTTCGGACCCCGTTGCAGACGGCCTGGAAGTAGGAATGACAATAAGGGTAACGGGAACCAAGGACATAGACTCCGGAACCCATGTGATAAAGAGCGGATCTGTTGAAGTCATAAGTGACAGTATTACAGAGGTCTCTCCTGCCGACTGGACGGAGAAGTTTGAAAATGCAGCTTCCCTCGAGGACGAGAGTCTTGTTGAAAAGCAGTCAATGCTTGTAACGATAAAAGATGTGGAAGTCGGGGATGAGGACATATCAAACGGCTACTATTACTTTAAGAAGGGTAATCTCAAGAGTTATGTCAGTGTATCATCATCGGCATGTCCTCTGACAAAGGAAGAGCAGGATGAGTTCAAGGCGGGGCACGCTTCCCACCTGGGGTGGACAGCAGATGTGACAGGAGTCGTCTCTGTCGATGACGGCGCTTTCTACCTCACCCCGGTGAGCGTGAACTCATTTGAGTACAAGTCACTTCCCCAGAAGTCTGAAAGCGAAATGATTGACTTCGAACTGGGTTACATAACATTTGAAGAGAAATACAACGTAGATACAACGCTTACCCTTGCCCTCACTGGAGTTGCTTACACGGATGTGACACTCTCCTACACAAGTGACTCTGACTATGCTGTTATTGATGGTAGTACGATGACACTCACCCTTCCTGAGGAAGAGAGAGTGGTGACTGTCACTGTGACTGCTGAGAGCGGAGAGACAGCAAAGGAGAAAACATTCACCTTCACACTTGAGGCAGCACCAGGTGACAGCTACATAATTGAAGAGCTTGTTGATGTTGAAGACGGTGAGAGGGTAAAGTATTCACTCTACCAGGGAAATACCGGTAAGAGGCTCTACTTCACAGGTTCCCTCAGCGGAAAGTACCTTGCTACAACCAATGACCCCGCTAACGCTGTGGATG
>CAVIAZ010000125.1:0-5053 GCA_963640795.1 bacterium
AAGAATGAAAGAAAGAAGTGAAAGAAGCGAAAGAAAGTGTAGAGGTTGACAGAGAAAATCAACAAACCATGGGTCCTTATCCAGAGCTCGGCATAAAAACCCTAGAGTTGTACCACATTTCAGGGACTATCTTTCCCATCCCTTTTCATTTAACATGTCTCTGGGAAGGATTATGAAAGTTCTAATTACTACTGATTTTAATGTTAATGCAATAAATGGTGTCGTGACATCAATCATTAATCTTAAGGAGGAACTTGAGAAGAGAGGACACGAAGTGAAACTTCTCACTCTCTCTTCCTCTGTTCATAATGAGATTGAAGGTGATACATATGAGGTCGGTTCCCTCAGTGCTGAGTGGGTATATCATCTGGCACGTTTTAGAATAAGGCCGGGCCATAAGATTCTTGAAGCCGTCTATGACTGGAAGCCGGATGTCGTCCACTCGCAATGTGAATTCTCCTCATTCTTCCTGGCCAAGGCTGTTTCGAAGAAGCTTAACATTCCTCTTATTCATACATGTCATACAGTCTATGAAGACTATGTCGGCTACATTCTTCATATGTTTAAAAAGTTCGGCATTCATTCTGTGAGAAATCTCTTCCGTTTCTGCTCCCGCTATAGTGATATCTTCATAGCACCGACAAAGAAGGTTAAGAGACTTCTGGACTCGTATCCTGTCCTATGCCCTGTCGCTGTCGTTCCGACCGGGATAAAACTCAAGTCTTTCGGTAAGACAGTGACAGAGGAGGAGAAGAGGGAGATTAGGAGAATTACCGGAATAGGAGATAGAAAGATGCTCCTCTTCCTTGGAAGACTCGGAAAAGAGAAGAATGTCTCCGAACTTCTTGATTACATCTCCCGTATAAAGAGAGATGACATCTCCTTTGTGATAGTCGGAGACGGTCCGTATAGGGAGACACTGGAGACGGAGGCAGCCCAGAAGGGTCTTTCGTCCCCGAAGGTTGTCTTTGCCGGAATGGTGGAGCCGGAGGAAGTCTACAAGTGGTACCAGAGTGCGGACCTGTTTTTGAATGCATCGAACAGCGAAACACAGGGCCTTACATACATAGAGGCGCTTGCTTCGTCGCTCCCGGTTCTTGCGAGGAAGGATGATTGCCTTGAAGGTGTAGTCGACAACGGCTACAACGGATGGCAGTATGAAAACGAAGAGGAGTTCAGATCTTATCTTGATTTGTATCTCTCCCGGGATGAGGGCGAAATGAAGGCCAATGCATACTCTCGTGCACTCGAATTCTCCTCTTCACTCTTTGCAGAGAGAATAGAGAGAATATATATAGAGGAACTTAAGAAGAGGAAGAATGAAGAATAAGAAGACGGTGGCTGTCCTTGCTACAGGCGGTACAATTGCAGGTAAGGGAAAGAGGGGAAGTCAGACAAATTATGTCCCGGGGCAGCTCTCCATAGAGAGTATTGCCTCCTCAATAGACGGACTAGACGAACTTGCCTCCCTCAAGGAAATACAGATTGTCAACGTGAACTCTGATGATATTACCCTCTCCAATTGGCTCGATATAGCACATAAGATCAACACTCTCAGCCAGGATCCTGATATTTCGGGATTCGTTATCACGCATGGTACCGATACAATGGAGGAGACAGCATACTTTCTGCACCTTACCTGCCATACCGATAAGCCTATTGTTGTTACCGGTGCCATGAGACCGAGTACGGCAACAAGTGCCGACGGCCCCATGAACCTCTACCAGGCAGTTGCCGTCGCCTCCTGTGATAAGGCAAGGGGAAAGGGCGTGATGTGTGTCTTCTCCGACAGCATCTACGGGGCACGTGACTTTCAGAAGCTTTCAACAACCTCTGTAACAGCATTCGGAGGAAGGGACTTCGGCATGATGGGATACATCATCGACAATGAGATCATATATTATAATGAATCAACACGACCCCATACGGTACGCTCCCCCTTCTTTGTGGACAGCCTCTCTGCTCTTCCCAAGGTTGAGATAGTCTTCTTCTATGTTGATGCCGATCCTGTGATACTCTCCCAGGCAGCTTCCCGTGCTGACGGCCTCATCCTGGTGGGTGCCGGTAACGGCAACTACTCTGAAGCTTTCAATGAGGCAGTCGGGAAACTCTCTATCCCGGTAGTGAGAACAAGCCGTATCGGGAACGGCATCATCGTACCCGATGACAAGTTTGACAGGTGGGACAATGTCATCATCGGTGACAACCTTCCCCCTACAAAGGCAAGAATACTATTACAGCTCTCCCTTACCCACACGAGAGACCGTGAGACCATACAGAGGTATTTCTCTACTTTTTGATTCCGAGGAGCGTCAGCTTCGAGCTCTTGAAGAGAAGTGAGAATGCCTCCGTGACGCTCTTACGCTCTTCAGGAGTGAGGTTCATGACGCCCTTAATCATCCCCATGCCGGAGAGGAGCCAATTCTCTTTCATCTCCCTGAGAGTTGAGTACTTCCCGCTCTCCATGACAGAGAAGATACAGTCGACAAAAGCCTCCCTCTCCTTCCTGTCCATCTTCTTCAGCCACTCTTTGAGAGTGTGGTCGACAAAGCGGGAACTTCCGTCAACCTCCTCAAGAACCTCAAAACTCTTTCCCTTCACATCCCATGAGTAGATATCGTGCTGCATGATGAAGGTGCGCTCGGAGTGAACAATAGTGTAATCCTCTTCGTGTTCGAGGAGCATACCCACAACAGATGATTGCGGTACATATGTTGAAACCTTATTCCTTATCCTTTCAAAACCGCTGTCCTTTATAACCGATTCCTCGAATCCCGGTCCGTCATAGTTGAAGACCCTTTCAATCCTCTTCTGTATGCTTTGAGAAACAAAGGATGAGGCAAAGAGAGCAAGGTTCCCGCCCTTGGAGTGTCCTCCGACGAATATCTTTCCATCTGTCTCCCTGCTCATTCTTTCAAGGTATTTCTCGGCCTTCAGCTGTCCCGGAAGGGGAGTGACAAAGGCCATGTTGAAGTCTTCCTTCCACCCTACAAGTGTATTGTCTGTCCCACGGAAGAAGACAAGAAGGGTGTCTGTTGTCTTATCGAGGAGAGTCAGGGCGGAGAACTGTGTCTCATCTTCTATAGTATTTGTATAGTCAAGGATGATGAGGTTTTTGAATCTCTCTGCCTTTACAATTACATTCATGAAGTTGTAGTCATCTTTGAAGAGGGTCTTCTCCTCAATACCGGGGAGATTGAGGATTTCAGAGATTACACTCTCAAGAGTCATGTTTTTGATTGGATGAGAGAGAAACTCAAATCTCTGGTATGTGAGCCTCGAGAGTACTGCCCCGTCTACTTCATTGAGGGGATCAGAATTGAAGGTAATATCACCACGCCACTCAAGATAGTCAATAATGTTAGCCATTGTTATGCCTCGGCTCTATTTTCCACTTCCTTGTAAAATTGGGCAACACACTTTCCCTGATAGTGATAGAATAATCGGAGAAATAAACAAAAGGAGTCACTATGGCTGACATATTATTAAAGAATATCTACACACTTCTCTCCGATTGTGATAAGCCCGCCCTCCATGGTGTGGACCTGAGAATCAAAGGGAATATTGTTGATGAGATAGGACCAAATCTTCCCTCTCACGGTGAGACTGTTGTCGACTCATCAAAGCTAGTCGTGGTACCGGGATTCGTGAACACCCACCACCACTTCTACCAGACACTTACAAGGAATATCCCGGCAGTCCAGGATGCGAAGCTCTTTGACTGGCTTGTCTATCTCTATGAGAGATGGAAGAACCTTGATGCAGATAGTGTTTACATATCATCTTCACTGGCAATGGCAGAACTGGTGAAGACAGGATGCACCTGTACAACAGACCACCACTATGTATACCCGAAGGGATTTGAGGGGGACGCAATGGCCCTCCAGTTCGAGGCAGCAGACAGGATAGGAATGCGCTTCAGCCCTACGAGGGGCTCGATGAGCCTCTCGAGGAAGGATGGCGGCCTTCCTCCTGACAGCGTTGTCCAGAGTGAGGATGAGATTCTCGCAGACAGCGAGAGGTGTATAAAGACATTCCATGACCCCTCACCATTCAGCATGCATAAGATAGTGCTTGCCCCATGTTCTCCCTTCTCAGTGACAAAGAGGTGCATGCTCGAGTCCTCCAGACTCGCGAGGCGCTATGGAGTTGGACTCCATACACACCTCTGTGAGACAATGGACGAGGAGGAGACATGCCTCAAGATGTATGGACTAAGGCCCTTAGAGCTCATGGAGGAGTGCGAGCTCATAGGAGACGGAGTCTTCTATGCGCACGGCATACACTTCAATGACAGTGAACTTGATAAATTAAAGGATACCCATACATCCATAGCACACTGCCCCTCATCGAACATGAGACTCGGTAGTGGAATATGTCGCGTAAGTGATATGCTCGACAGGGGCATAACAGTCGGAATAGGTGTTGACGGCTCAGCCAGCAACGACTCTTCCGATATGCTTGGAGAGATGAGAAACGCACTTCTCTTGCAGAGAGTGAAGTACGGTTCCACAAGCCTCAGTGCCAGAGATGTCTTCAGGATGGCATGTGAGAACGGAGCAAGTATGCTTGGTTACCACACCCTCGGAAAGCTCCTTCCCGGCTACGCAGCAGATATAGCAGGCTTTGATGTCTCCGGGCTGGAGTATGCCGGCTCTGACACAGATCCCGTAGCTTCTCTCCTCTTCTGCGGAACAAAACATGAGACAGAATACACAATAATCAATGGAGAATTTGCAGTTTACGGCGGACACCTTGTTGGCTGGGACGAAGAGGAACTCTCCAGAAAAGGAAGGGAAGAAAGCCACAAACTTCTCAATAAATAAAGAAGAACAAAGAAAATAACACCAAGGCTCCTCTCACCGGGAGCCTATTTTAATCCCCCAAACCTTCCTTGAATTTATATAACTTTTATATTTTTCTTCCATCAATTCAATAAAATACTTGCAAAAAAGATACTGGGGGGGGGGTATACTCTCCATGAAAAGTAAAAAATTGAGGGACTTAGTCCCAAAGGGGTAAATTATTTATGAAGAAAACATTATCAATCGTA
>CAVIAZ010000126.1:0-5021 GCA_963640795.1 bacterium
GATGCTGAAAAGATTATTTCTGCAACAATTAGCACTTTTCATCTTTATTTTAGGTAGACAGAGGGATAGAAACAGTTGGCTTGAATGTCCGCATTGTGATTCTGAACTCTTTTGAAGTGCAATGCTTGCTGTGGACTACTCTCATCTTAATTCTTATAATCATTTTCATGACTATTTATGAATATGCACATGAGATGGAAGAGCTCCTCTCGCTCTCCTCTTATCACGATATTTCCCTCAACGGCATACAAATCGGCTGTGAGGACAGACCTCTTAAAAAGGTGGGATTCGCTGTTGATGCCGCATACGACACTATCGACAAGGCAGTCTCATCCTCCTGTGACATCCTCCTTGTTCACCATGGACTCTTCTGGGGAAGTCCGATTGCCATAGATGGTGCACACTACAGGAGGGTGAAGAGGGCTCTTGATGGCTCAATGATGCTTTTTGCCTCTCATATCCCGCTTGATGCGAACATTCCCTATGGCAACAATGCCCAGATAGCACTCACCCTCGGCATGAAGGAATTCGACGGCTTCGGGGAGTGGCAGGGAAAACTTATCGGAGTCAAGGGTAATCTTCCCTTCCCGATGACAATGGAGGAGATTATGCTCCTCCTGAAATGTAAGGATCCTGTAGTCATCCCCGGATGCAGGAAGGAAAGAATCGAGCGTGTTGCAATTGTCTCCGGAAGTGGTTCGAGTGATGTAAAGGATGCAATCAAAGAGGGTGTTGACCTCTTCATTACAGGTGAAATACACCATGAAGTCTATCATGAGGCCATGGAGAACAATCTGGGGGTGCTTGCCTTCGGACACTACAGCAGTGAGACCTTCGGAGTGAAGGCACTCAAGAGGCTGACTGAGAAGAAATACGGAGTTGAGACACTCTTCATTGAATCGGAGACGGGACTATGAGCGAGAGAAAAAGATACCTTCCATTTCTGCTCTCCGCTTTCATCATAATAATTGATCAGATTACGAAGGCCCTTGTAGTGAAATATATCCCGGAAGGGAGTATTGGGGCATCTTTCTTCGGGGATTTTCTATGGATTATCCACGTGAGGAACAATGCCGTTGCCTTCTCTCTGGGTGAGAATGTCCCGGTTGTGCTGAAGTATGTCTTCTTTGTATTCCTCCCGCTCTGTGTTATGGGGGTACTTGCTTATCTTATTGTATCAAAGAGGACAGACCGGGAGTTCTCAACACTCCAGAAGTGGTGCCTTGCAGGGATTCTCGGAGGCGGGTGCGGAAACCTTGTGGACCGCATCTTCAGACACCTTAGGGTTGTAGATTTCATCAGTGTCAAGTTCTATGGCATATTGGGTATGGAGAGGTTTCCGACCTGGAATGTCGCTGACAGTTCGGTTGTAATCAGTGTGGGACTTCTTTTAATCACAATAATAGCTGATGAATTGAGGAAGAAGGAGAAAAGAAAATGAGTGAGAAAAAGAAAATAAATACGGCGCTATTCATGGTTCTTGCCACTTTGCTTAACCTGGCATTGGTTGCTGTTGTCTTTATCCTGATGTTGCTTCTCCTCTCGTTTATTAACAGCAGGGTTGCCACTCTCAGTGAAGAGGTTTTCATGGTTCTCCTCGCCGTCGCAGTCATACTCTCATTCGTCATAGCACTCTTTATCTACAGAAAGATTATTGCCGTTCTTACAGAGAAGTATGACCTCGGAGGCAGGAAATGAGGCTTAAAGAACTGGAAAAGGTAGAGAATGCCTATTGGTATTCCTTTAATGATGAGCCTATCCTTACACACGGAGCATTCCGGCTCTGTGACCCTGCTTACCTCCTCCCGGAAGAATCTCCGGACGGGCTCTGGCATATGTTTGCCCACACCTGGATAGGAGTTGAGCACCTCACAAGCACATCCGGCCTGGAGTGGAAGAGAGAACACCTCATTGTTGCAAGGGGACACTCTCCGTTTATCTTCAAGGAAGGTAATACATACTATCTTTTCTATGAGATTCATAACCGTACATCCTATTTCAGAAAGAATGACAACTCTGTCTCCTCTTCAAGGATTATGGTGACAAGCACAACTGACTTTCTCTTATGGTCGGAGCCTAAGACAGTACTCGATTCAATGAAGATTACCCGTGCGCAATACAGGGACGGGGAAGTCAGGATTTCGCGTCCCCAGATAATCGAGACGGGAGGAATCTACAGGCTATACTTCGGCTCGGGAGAGACAAGGATTTATGATACCGGCCAGAAGGCCACGGCAAGGTTGATGTATGCTGAGTCCGACTATCTTGACCAGGGATACCGTGTGAACCCGGAACCCCTTCTCGATATAGACGGAGATGACAGGTACCGTAACCTCGCAACAGGTTCAGTCCATATACTCCAGTGTTCAGACGGGGTTGCCGCCTTTGAATGTGCCTACTGTTATGATACGGAGAAAAAGAAGAGTACGACCAATATCCTGCTCTTAACAAGTAAGGATGGAATCAACTTCACCTTCAATAAGGTCATCCAGAAGACTCCTGAGGAGGGATGGGCTTCAAGATATATCACAGCCCTTGATGTTCGCTACAAGGAGAGTGAAGAGAGCTGGTATTGCTATTACTCTGCAAACGGGTACAGAAAAAAAATGGGGATCCCCTTTGTCAAGGAATCCCTGGGACTTTTGCTGGGTAAGGACAGTGATTAACTCTTTTTGAGAGCTGCCCTTATAAGACCGGTGAAGCACGGCTCGGGACGCTGTGGCCTGCTCTTGAATTCGGGATGGAACTGGACGGCCACAAAGTATGGGTGGTCCTCTATCTCAACTTCCTCGACAAGCTTTCCGTCAGGGCTTGTACCGCTTATTCTCATACCGCTCTTCTCGAAGAGCTCTCTGAAGTCATTGTTGAATTCATATCTGTGTCTGTGCCTCTCCTCTATGAGGTCAGTGTTGTATAGCTTTTCAAGAACGCTTCCCTTTTTAATGACACACGGATAGGCCCCAAGTCTCATCGTTCCGCCTTTCCTGACTCCCTTCTGGTCCGGCATAAGGTCAATGACATTGTATTTGCCGTCTTTGTCGAACTCGGATGAGTTGGCCCCCTCAAGAGCGAGGACATTACGTGCGTACTCGATGACAGCAACCTGCATTCCGAGGCATATTCCCAGGAACGGGACCTTGTGGGTGCGGGCATATTTTACAGCTGTAATCTTACCTTCAACACCCCTGTAGCCGAATCCTCCCGGAACAAGAATGCCGTCAGCATCCTTAAGCCTCTCTTCCACATTGTCTTCAGTGATTGTCTCGCTGTCGACCCAGTCGATAGTGCAGTTGGCACCTTCACTCCATGATGCATGCTTCAGAGCCTCCATCACGGAGAGGTAGGCGTCGTGGAGCTCCATGTACTTTCCAACCATCGCTATCTTTACATTTTTATCTGCCCTGTGGATGTTCTCGACCATTTCCTCCCACTCCGAGAGGTTAGTCTCTCTCTCCGGGAGGTGCAGGATACGGCATGCCACAGTGTCGAGTCCCTCTTTGTGAAGCATAAGGGGAGCCTCATAAAGAACAGGGACTGTCTTATTCTCTATTACGCAGTCTCTCTTGACGTTGCAGAAGAGGGAGACCTTCTCCTTGATTGACTCCTCGATTGGCTCATCACTTCTGAGGACGATGATATCGGGAAAGATACCCGAACTCATAAGTTCCTTTACAGAATGCTGTGCCGGCTTCGATTTGTGCTCTCCCGAGGCATATAGATATGGGACAAGCACAACATGGATGAAGAGACAGTTTTCGCTTCCGACCTCGTGTCCAATCTGGCGGATAGCCTCCAGAAAGGGCTGAGACTCGATGTCTCCTGTAGTTCCCCCGATTTCCGTGATGACTACATCGGCATTACTTGTTCTTCCACAGTTATATATAAACTCCTTTATCTCATTTGTGACATGAGGGATGATCTGCACAGTATGCCCAAGATATTCCCCGTTCCTCTCTTTGTTGAGGACATTCCAATACACCTTTCCACTTGTCAGGTTGGAGAATTTCGAGAGATCTTCATCTATGAATCTTTCATAGTGACCGAGATCCAGGTCGGTCTCTGCACCGTCCTCAGTGACGAATACTTCTCCATGCTGGAGCGGTGACATCGTCCCCGGGTCGACATTCATGTACGGGTCAAGCTTCTGGCTGGCTACCTTGTAGCCCCTGCTCTTGAGTAATCTGCCCAGGGATGCTGCAGTAATGCCTTTCCCCAGTCCTGATACAACTCCGCCTGTGACAAAGATGTGTTTGGCCATAAATTCCTCCAAAAAAAGAGGGCACCCTCTCCGGTGTCCCTGATATTCAGTGTATCTGAGTCTCCTCTGTCTGGCTGGAAGTGAGAGAGAGGAGGGAAAGCTGTACTTTCCTTTTCTCTTTTCCTCTGGCCCAGACTAGTCTCGCTCTCATATTTGTACCTTTCAATATGGCAATGATGATTATTCTTTTCCCGCTTATCTGTCAATAAGGAAAAGAAGAAAAAAAGAGGTAATTTGGAATAGTGATTCCGGATGGGCTGTGAACGGCAATAGGGCCGGAAGTAAGAAGGGAAAGTTTGGATTTGTTTTCTTTCTCTTGGGATTGTTGTAAAATCAACTTGCAAAGGAGAAAATGACAAACTTTTTTGGAGATTGTGGTATGAACATACCTACAGTATTTATCCGGGAGTCGCTCCCTGAAGGCCATATACCATTTGAACCCAATAAGAAAACAATAGCTGCTATGCTGGAAGCAGAAAGGATAGCAAAAGATCCGCAAGCGAAGGGGTACAATGATTTAGATGAGCTCTTTGCAGATCTCAAATCATGAGAATATACATATCGGCATAATTTACCCTCTCAGAAGGAGAGTGGAGGATAAAACAGAAATCCAGTGTGGGCTGTACACAAGATAATAACCCGTGTACCCTTCCCCAAATTTCCTTCAATTGATGAGATAGAATCAGATGCGGGAAGTGTCAGTTTCACAAATCAAGAGATTAGATATGAAGTCTTTGGAAAAATTGGGGTGTGCTAGGAATAA
>CAVIAZ010000127.1:0-5008 GCA_963640795.1 bacterium
CCGGCAGTGGAAAAAGAAGAAAGGTACTTCATTTACTTCACTACGGTAGTGAAGTTGTAGTGAAGTTGACAGTGAAGTAGTAGTGAAGTAAAATTGTTCCAGAGTGAAAAGGGGACTTGAAATGCTGCTGGATGAGATAGAGAAAATTGACCTTATTGAGTCTTCCAATGTAGAGATGAAGGCACGCCTGAACCGCGATGACAGTCAGGGATGGCTGAAGACTGTTGCCGGATTTGCCAATGCACGGGGCGGGGTTCTTTATATAGGTGTTGAGGACAAAAGTAATAAACTTATTGGTTTTGACCGTGAAGGGGCAGATAGTGAACGTAACTACTTCAACAATGAGGTCAACCAGCATATTGTACCTGTCCCGGAAATGAAGATTTCATTTATCCCATATGAGAATAATGGACGGGGATTATTTGTAATCAAAGTAGAAGTGATGGAGTCAAAGCTGAAGCCTGTAACATTGAAGTACAGGGGGATGATTGGAATATATATGAGAAGGGAGGGCTTTACCAATGGCGCCACAGTAGAGGAGATAATCGATATGGCTACAAAAAGTAAACAGGCCCAATATGACTCTCTTGTCTCCGACATTGACTACAGACGTGAGGACTTCGGTAAGCTTCAGAGACTATACAGTGAAAATAATGACGGAAGGGAGCTCTCTGACAAGATTCTACAGTCGTGTAATTTCTTCACAGATGAGAAAAAACTCAGAAACGGGGCTGTTCTCTTCCTTGACAGCTACGACGGCGAGAAGACACTTGTCAAATGTTCTCTGTTCCCCGGGTTTACAAGGGGGAGTGACAGGATTCTCTCAGTTTCAGAATTCAGGGGTAATATCCTGGATTCAATTGAATTCATGCTCGGTTTCGTCCGTCTCAGGATGAATCATACGATTATCAAGAAGAAAATCGGGCATGAGACAATAGATGCCTATCCGGAAAGGGCATTGGCTGAGGGAATCATCAATGCGGTAGCTCATAGGGATTATTTCATCGACGGCTCGCAAATCCAGCTTGATATGTTCCGTGACAGGCTTGAGATTTCAAGCCCGGGGAATCTTTACCAGGTGGGAAGCGTTGTGAAGACATACAACCTGACAGAGTTTATCTCGAAAAGGCGTAATACGGTAATTTCAGGTATTCTTGTTAAATGCAAATTGATGGAAGCTGAAGGAACCGGTTTTGAGAAGATAATTGAATCTTACAGGGATGCGGACAGGCTGCATAAACCGTTCATATCTGCAACATCAGATCATTTCAAGCTTGTCCTTCCCGATCTCACATACGATAACGGCATTGAAGCTGTCTCTATGCTACCCTCTGTTGATTTCGTTCCGCTTGAACTCAAATCAAAATATGACGAAGGTATTCTCACTCTTTGTAGCTATGGGGCAAAGAGTGCTGCAGAAATAGCAGAATTCATTGGAGTGAAGCCGTCAAGTTATTTCCGTGCGTCCATCCTTGAACCATTGGTCAAGAAGGGATACCTCAATGCGCTTGAAGGAAGAAAACCTGTCTTGTATAAGACCAGTCCCGATATTATCAACGAAAAGGAATATGATAATTAACGGCCGGGTATTACTTCATTAAGTTAGTGAAGATAAGACGGATTGGGGACTTTCAATTCACTTTCCAGTGGAGAATGTGCAATACTGTTGTTGTACTCATATGGAAATGGAAGGTATAAAAATGAAGAGAGTTATCTGTATAGCACTTGCTGTTCTTGCTGTTGTCTCAATTGTTTGCTCCTGTGTCTCAACAGGAAGTGTTTCCACTAAGGTGTCTGTTACTGCCGTAATAAATAAGGATGCCAAGTTCGACTCGGCTGATTTGAATCTTGATGCGGACGATTTTACCCAGGCTGGCTTCTCCCTCGGTGACAGCGTTGATCTTTTGTTCTCTAACGGTGCTGCCTTTAGTGATGTTCCGTATTACAACGGCTACTACGGGAAGACGGGAGAGACTGTTGTTGTTGCATATCCGAACAATGAATATGTTCTTATATCAAAATGCAATACTGACTTCTGGACACCACTCTCCCTTGAGGACGGGATGACTGTCAGCATAACCATGAATACAAAAGGGAAATACAGTGCTGTACAGGAAGCCCTCGGACAGGCATATTCAATCAACAGGGATGATTACACTTCAGATGAGGAGTTTGTCAACTTCCGTGCCCTTAAGGGTGGATCTCTCAAGCCTGATTTCCTCTACCGCGGAGCATCTCCTGTCGATAACAGCAGAAACCGTGCACCATATGCTGATGCGCTTCTTGATAAATACGGCATAGAATGTGTAATCGACCTTGCTGACTCTGAGAGTGATATGATTCACTACTTTGCCTCTCCGTCTTTCTGCTCGTTCAATTCAGAGAAACTCTACAATGAGGGAAGGACTATAACACTCAGCATGTCTGCCTCCTATTCGAGTGATAAATACAAAGAGAGTGTAGTTAAGGGACTAAGAAAACTCATCACCACTGACGGCCCGGCATATATTCACTGTAAGGAAGGAAAGGACCGTACAGGATTCGTGTGTATGCTTATCGAGGCACTTGCCGGTGCAACATACGATGAGATGTGTGAAGACTACATGCTGACATATAAAAACTACTATAAGATTACTCCCTCTTTAACTCCGGAGAAATATGATGCTGTCGTAAACCTCTATTTTGATTCCTTCATGGAATATCTCTCCGGTGAGACTGATAAGTCCACCCTCCAGAAAATCAGCTACACTGATTATGCAAGAGAGTATCTTATTTCAGGCGGGATGACAGATGGGGAGATAGATGAGCTTCTGGCAATAATCTCTCTCTGAGACTTTCTGTCTTTATAGGCTTTCCTCTTCGGAGTACGCTGAAAGATACTTACGGGAAAACTCCCAGAAGCTCTCTGCTGTCTGGGGTAGTCTCATCCCCTTCCGTCTTGATAGGTATGCTGTCCTCTCCGGGGAAGGGGAGGTAAGCTCCAGAATATTTACGTTGAGGCTCCTTAAGAGCGGATCATAGGGGAGGACGGCTATGCCGAAGCCTGCACTCACTAGTCCGGCTATGACGGCATCCTCCTCTGTCTCCATTGCCACAATGGGAGTGGCGTTTATCGATGCAAAGAGGGAAGTGATACTTTTTTTAAGTCCAGCTTCCCCGCTGAAGCAGATTTGAGGGTAAGGGAGAGTCTCCTCAAGGGTGACTTTGTTCTTCTTTGCAAGCGGATGAGAGGGCGGTGTTATGACCACGAACCTTGAACAATTGAAGGGGATTGTCTCAAAGACTGCAGGGTCTCCCGGGATTGAAGTAAAGCCATAGTCAAGTTTCCCGTCCTCCACTTCCTTGAGGATACTGCTACTGAATCCCGTCATACTTCTGAGGCGGAAAGTAAGGGGAAATCCCTTCTCTTTCATAAACTCTCTCATCAATGAAGGAACAAGTGTTGTTCCGAGGGTGCGTATGCTCCCGAGGAGAATATATCTTCCGCTTATTGAGTTCTCTTTGACTGTCCTTGTGCCACTATCAAGAAGAGAAAGGGAGGATTTTACTGTCTCCAGGAATTCCTTCCCCCAGCGGGTGAGATAAATCCTCCTTCCTTTCTTCTCGAAGAGGTCCACCCCGAGTTCCCCCTCCAGTTGTGATATCGCATAGGTGAGACTCGGCTGACTTATATTGAGAGCCTCCGATGCCTTTCCGTAATGTTCGGTTTCAGCCAATACTTCAAAATAACGCAAATGATCCAGGTTCATTATCTACCTCGCTATCATTATATATAGAAAATTTCTATCAATTCCATAAAGAGAGTCTGTTTGTTCTTCATATTTCAAAAAAATATAATGGCTGAAAGAAATTACTTAAATTATACAGGACGGTGTTATTATGGAACGTAAAGTTGTTTTGATTACCGGTGGTGCCATGGGGCAGGGTAAATCCCACGCACTCAAATATGCTGAAAACGGTTTTGATGTTGTTCTTGCCGATATGCAGGACCCCGAGGGTGAAGTCTTCAAAGAGACTGTTTCTGAAATCGAGAAGACAGGCGCAAAGGCTCTTGCCGTAAAGTGCAATATTTGCTCGGATGACGATATGAAGAACCTCTTTGAGAAGGCATGGGAGACATTCGGACGCATTGATGTTGTGATTGCCAATGCGGGTGTCATCAACTTCGGCTATACATGGGAGCTTACAGATGCCCAGGTGGAGAAGGTCATCAACATTGACCTTATCGGGACATGGCGTACCGACAAGTATGCTGCTCTCTATATGAGAAAGCAGGGATTTGGAAGGATAATCAACATATCATCAACATCAGGGATGTACGGTACCCCGAAGCTTGCAACATATTGTATGGCAAAGTGGGGTGTGAGGGGACTCAGTAAAACACTTGCACAGGAACTCAAGGGAACCGGAATTGTCGTCAACACAGTCTGTCCGACCAAGGTTAAGACACCGATGTGTGAGACAGAGAGTTATGTTGAGTTCATCAATGAGCTCACCGGGAAAAACTTCAAGGATTACCATGAGATGTATGACAATGTTCCTTTCCTTGATGTGAGTGACATCTCCGACATGGTCTATTGGCTCGGAACAAGCCAGAGTGCCGGAAAGTTCAGCGGACGTGACCTCGCACTTGACCTGGGAACACTTCAGCAGTGAGGAAAAAGGAAATGAAAATCACATCTTCAACAAGATGGCGTGTCTTTGCGGGAGTCTGGATCCAGAGTCTCTTTACTTCGGCAACAGCCTTCTTCAGCCTCTTTGCACTCCCTCTCACCACCCAGTTCGGGTGGTCGAGCTCCCAGTTCAGCATGGCTTATACAATCTATATGTTTGTCTATTGTGCAATGGGCTTTGCCGGAGGACTTCTTGCAGAGAAACTTCAGCCGAGGACCGCTATTTACCTC
The DNA here is from genome assembly GCA_963640795.1 of bacterium. Taxonomy (GTDB): domain Bacteria; phylum Spirochaetota; class Spirochaetia; order Sphaerochaetales; family Sphaerochaetaceae; genus Ornithospirochaeta. The sequence continues at coordinate 4,905 of CAVIAZ010000127.1, forward strand.
GGTCTCCTCTTCTTTGCCTCGGGGTGGTTCCTCACAGGCTTTGCCTCATCACTGCCTCAGCTTTATATCTTCTACGGTATAATGGCGGGAGCCGGTGCCGGAAC
>CAVIAZ010000128.1:0-4994 GCA_963640795.1 bacterium
GGCCGATGTTGGTTGCCACTTCCCCGATGATATCTGCTCCCATTATCCTCATCATTGATAAGAATGAGGCGTGCCATACATTTTCCTTGTCCAGGACAAGTTCATGATAAGGAATTGAAGCAAATGTTGCTTTCAAGGAGAGAAGCGCTTTGTCAACTTTCCTCTCGTAGAAAAGGTAAAGTAGTGATGGCCCGTTATAGTCTTTTGCAGCAGTTCCAAGATATACCGGAAGAAGTATTTCGTTCAGACCTTCTTCTACTTCCCTGTTCGGATATCCCAGCATGAAAAGGTAACTCCCTCCAACAATCTCTGATTTCTTTATCGTCAGATAGCCACTCTGGTATAGGAGCGAAAGGAAATTTCGTTTGCTTACCTCAGTCTTTGCCATCTGGACTATATCTGTGGCTTGAAGTTTATCGTATGAAACAGTCATCTCGGTATCTGTGGAAATATCGAATCTGACCTTCTCGGCTGTTTCTCTTATCAGGGCAATAGCCTCTTCCGTCTCTTTATTACCACCATCATTGAGGAAGGCATTGACAGCACCGGGATGGTAGACTGTCTCACCTTCCGGGGAGAAACAATAGCCGCCACACCACTCTCTGATCTCTTCCAGGTATTCCTCTCTCGTCACGCCCCGCTTCTTTCTTCCCTCTTCAATGTATTCTCTATAGTTCTCTTCCAGCTCTTTCTGGGTGTAACCGAGAAGGGAGGAATACTCATCATTCATTGATATGTTGATAAGGTTATTCATCCCTCCGAACAATGTGTTATGACAGAAATTCGTCACTCCTGTGACAAGACACAGGTGCATGAATCTGTCAGTGGCCTTCAGAATAGAGTAGAAGCAGAAGAAGGTGTATCTTATCTCATCAAGGTGTTCATTATTGAGGTTATAGAGTATTGGGGCATCGTGGTTCTCTATAAGGACAACAACCTCACCCACTTCGGAGAGATCCTGAATCCCGTACTTCAGCACCTCGTCGTATGTATAATCCGCTTCTTCTTCAATCTTGTAGAAAGCCATGATACTGCGGAGTTTGTTCTCAATCCATCTCTCGATATCATCTGGGGTCTTTTCCCTGCACTCTGAGAAGTCTATGTGGATTACAGGGTACTCCTTCCAGGCATAATCTGTGGTATCTATATAGAGCCCTTTGAAGAGATCTCTTCTTCCTTTGAAGATTGCTTCAAGGGTGCTCATCATCCTCGACATCCCGAATCCATGCGGACGGGAGAGAAAATAATAGAAACCATTTTCTTTCACCAGGTTATAAAGATACTCTGTCTTATCTACATAGATGCTGTTACATCTCTTCATCGATATCTCCTTAGGGGAGAATCTAACACAGAGAATGAACTTGATGTTGTTCGTTTTCGGGACAAATGGGAGTATTTTCCCTCTTTTCCCGTTTATTGATAATTACCGGGACAGTTACGGCTCATTCTCTTCGATTCCCGGCTTCTTATTCACTCTCCTGAAGATGACAAAGAGGCCGATAAGGTAGTTTGCGACTCCCGCGGCAAGGGCGGAGATAACCTTCATGACAACTCCGTCAAGGCCGAAGTAATCGACTGTGATAAGCATCAGGAAGAGATTGAAGATACCTGTTGTAAGACGGGCCGAGAAGAATGAGAGAAGTTCCCTCAAAAAGTACTTCATCCTCCACTCTCTGCTCTTGTAGACAAAGAGCTTGTTCGTGAAGAAGGCAAAGATTACTGTCAAGAACCACGAGACTATTGTCGATGTGGTGTTTGAAAGCTCCGCTATTATATATAATAGGTAATAGAGACCTGTCTCCATGGCTGTTGCCATTCCGCCATAGACACAGTAAAGGAGGAAGGTCTTCCTCCTTTCGATGAAAGAGGAGAAAGACATCAGAGTCCGAAGAAGCCTCCATGCTTTGTCTTGATTCTCTTTGCTGCCCTGGCAAACTTCTCCATCTTCTCCTTGAGCTCCTTCGGGATAGGCTCCCCATTCTGTTCATGCTCAAGGTACTCCTCTGTGGTTGTACAGGAAAGTGCATAAAGCCTATAGATGTTTCTTGCCCTGAGTGCAAGGCTCTCCATGATGGCCATTATCTTCTGAGGCTTCGAGGCAAAATACTCGGAGAGGTTATCATGGTTGATTATCTCAACTGTGCAGTCTTCAAGTGCAACGGATGTTCCGTAACGTGGCATCGATTCCAGAAATCCCAATTCTCCGAAGAAGATCGGAGCCTCATTAACACTGAGCTGCACCTGGTGAGGTGTCCCGTAGTCAGCATATATCGCAACCTTGCCGTATAAAAGGTCATACATCCAGAGTTCAAAATCACCTTCCCTGCTTATTATCTCACCTTTCTTGAACTTCTTTATCTCTCCCATAATCAATCCTTTCTTCCGTTATTATTTCTTTACTACTCCGGGATTATACATCTTTACTTTCCCTGATGCTCTGAACTATTGACTCCACTCTTAGTATGATTCTGTCAAGCTACTGTGTGTACTACCTTCATATTTCACACTTTAACCATCTCTCTGAACCATCCTGGAGACAATCGTATCATGGTGGGAGAAAAAGAGACAGTCTTTCACTTGCATCCCTGGGGCAAGACTAGACAATCCGGTACCCTGACATTAAATTCAGCATGTGGGTAGTTTTCTATGAAGTAAGACAGAGTGCCACTTCCATACACCACATTGGAGTGGTAGATCATTACAATGGAGAAATATGACTGTGGATAATCAGTGTGGAATGCTTATATATACAACTGCGGATGGATTGGCAAAAATTGAGACAAAATTCGATGGCGATACAGTCTGGCTTTCAAAAGCACAGATGGCTCAGCTCTTTGAGAGAGATCGCTCAGTTATTTCAAAGCATATAAAAAATGTCTTTGAAGAAGGTGAACTTTCTCCAAAAGGTAATGTGCAAATTATGCACATTGCAAATTCAGATAAGCCTGTAGAGTTTTATAATCTTGATGTCATTATATCTGTCGGATACCGCGTGAAGTCACAGAGGGGCGTTCAGTTTCGTATCTGGGCAACCGGTATTCTGAAAGAATATATGAAAAAAGGCTTTGCTTTGGACGATGAGAGGCTGAAAAATCTTGGTGGCGGGGGATATTTCAAAGAACTTCTGGAAAGGATTCGGGATATCAGGGCATCTGAGAAGGTGTTTTACCGTCAGGTCCTCGAAATCTATGCTACAAGCATTGACTATGACCCGAAGTCTGACATCTCTATTCAATTCTTCAAAAAAGTACAGAATAAAATCCATTACGCTGTCCACGGCCAGACTGCTGCGGAGGTAATCTAAGTTACCAACCCCCATTTCAAATGGGGGTTTACCTTTGGCGGCTCCACCGCATTTTACTGGTTCCGCCAAAAGCGGGTCTTGCTTTACAATATTTTACTGGCAGCCTCCAACGGAGGCTCTTTTAACTATTGATGTCCTCAATTCTATCCGTTTCTTCCTGTTCACGGATATAATTTCGGATTGTCTCTTCGTTTACATTACCTACTGTAGTAACGTAATACCCTCTTGCCCATAGATGCCGATCATTCCATCGTTGTCTTAGCTCCGGGTGCCTGTCGAATATCATTAGCGCACTCTTACCCTTCAGGTACGCCATAAAATCCGACACGCTAAGTTTTGGCGGTATTGCTACGTACATATGCACGTGATCTACACATACCGTACCCTCGATGAGGGCTACGCCCTTCATCTCACATAATTTTCTCAGTACTTCTCCTATATCTTTCTTCACCATTCCATACATCATTTTCTTGCGATATTTTGGATTTAGCCGGGAAAACAATATGAAATGTACAATTCCAGCGCGTATGCTGTATACTCTGGTTGTCCATTCTGGTCACCTCCTTGATTATGTTTTGGTTTAGCAAGACCCAAAACATCTTATCATGGAGGTTTTTATTTCTGATACTCCCCGCAACGCTACTGCTTATTCCATTCTCCCCATTTCAAATGGGGGATTAATAGTTTTCTTCATTCACGTTCCGATGCTGAGAAGGAGTTTATGGGATTAACAACATTCCAGGGAAGTCAGCCGACTTTGCAGGAAGCTTTGATAGCCAAGAACTATCTTAGCGAGAAGGAACTTCATTCAATGGGGCAACTTGTATCAGGTTATCTTGATTTTGCTGAACGTCAGGCGGAACGAGAACAGGTGATGACAATGCAGGACTGGGCGGAGCATCTTGACCGTATACTCACAATGAATGGAGAGCAACTTCTTGTAGGAAACGGAAGTATCAGTCACCGTCAGGCAGAGGAGAAAGCGACCAAGGAATACAAGAAATACAAGGAGCGTACTCTCAGCCAGGTTGAACATGATTACATGGATGCAATAAAGATGCTAGAACATGCGACAAAGAAGGGCTGATAGTGAAGTCGACACGCCTAAAGCCTTCCATAGAGAGTGTCTCTTTCTGTATGGTGGGGCGGAGAACATGGCTAATCATAACGTTCACACTTGAAAGACTAGACAAATCACTAGTCTAATATTAAATTCAGCATGTGGGTAGTTTTCTATGCCACCAACCCGGGATAACCGAACGAGAGTTTAAGTGTCATGTAATGGCATCGGCCCGAGGAAGACCGCCTGGATTGGCGGTTTTTTTATGGAAGGGATAATGCATATGAATATTTTCATATTCTCTGATGAATCTGGAGTCTTCGATGTGAAACACAACGATCTGTTCGTCTTTGGTGGGGTTATTTTGCTATCAAAGGAAGATAAAGAGTTGTTATCCAGAAAATATACTTCTGCAGAAAAGAGGGTCAGAGATAAAATGGAATATTCAAAGCAACAAGAAATTAAGGCATCCTTGGTCTCGAATGGGGATAAGCTTGATTTATACAAAGCACTAAATGACTGCTATAAGTTTGGCGTTGTGATAAAGCAGGAGGAAGTAAACCCTAATATCTTTACTCAAACTTCGCAGTTGCGTGAAGCTTGAATTTAGGCCACTTTCTCCTCTTTTAT
>CAVIAZ010000129.1:0-4907 GCA_963640795.1 bacterium
GTGTCTTCAATATCAAATAAGTTAAAGCTCATACTTTACCTCAAAATAATTTACCGAATAATCCACTAAGCCTCTTTGCAAAGCCCTTCTTCTCCTTTATGGAAGAAGTGTCACTACTGTCCCTCATTCTCCTGGCCTCACTCTTAAAGAGTCCGAGCACAGTCGCATACTTGGGATCTATATATGCCCGATCGAGTCCGCTGATGGCCTCGGGGAAACCAATTCTCACGGGAAGACGGAAAATCTCGGCAGCAAGTTCCGTAACCCCGCTCATCAATGCCCCTCCGCCAACAAGGATAACACCGGCTCCGTATGTACCCTGGACATTGTTTTCCTGGAAATCCTGCTGGATCATCAAAAGTATTTCAGCCATCCTTGCCTCAATGACCTTTGCAAATTCCTTCTTCGGCATCCTGATGGAAGGCTTTCCGCCGAGGGACGGGGTGATTATCATCTCACTCTCCCCGACTCCGGGACTATAGCATGAACCATCTGTAATCTTGAGCGATTCACTTGCAGCCTTCGGCAGCTGGAAGAGGTATGAGATATCACTTGTGATAAGGTCACTACCCCTGTTAATCCCGCCGACGTGGATAGGAGAACCACCCGAGTATGCTATGTAGTTGGTACTTCCCGCACCGATGTCGATTACGATGGCACCCATGTCCTTCTCCTCTGCGGATAGGACGACCTCTGCATCAGCAAGAGTCTGGAAGACAACCTTCTGCACATTGAGTCCAGATTTCTGGACACACTTCTTCTGGTTCTGGATTATCGGAGACGAGCCGAGCACAAGAAGGATTCTTGTGTCGAGCCTGTGACCGAGCATATCTACGGGATCCTTGATTCCGGAACGTGAATCAACATAGAAATCCTGGACAAGAGAATGAAGGATTTCCATGTTCTGCGGCAACTGTATATTCCTTGCCACATCGATGGAACGCCTTATATCGTCCTTCGTGATCTCCTGGTCCTTCGAGTTGATTCCGACAACCCCGTTCGACTTAATTCCTCTGATCTGGTCCCCGCCCATACCGATTATGACGGAGCTGATCTCACAGCCTGCCTGGACTTCAGCATCCGAGACAACCTGTCCCAATATCTTCATTGTCTGCTCGATGTTTACAATCGAACCGTTTCTTACACCTTCACTTGTTCGCTCTGTTACACTCTCAATAACGAGCTGGCCGTCCCTGCTGACCGAACCGACAGCAACACGTGTGGAGCTTGTACCGATATCCAAACCAACTATTGTCTTATCTGCAGCCACCCTGTCACCTCAACCTGACGAGGGACCCGTTCTGGAGAACATATTCTGTCTCCTCACCCGATACCCTGTCCTTTGAATTATAGTATTCCCCTTCTATTATCCCCAGAGTTTCCTCAAGTCTCCCGATTTCCCTTACATCGTAGAGAACCAGGGATGACCGGATACCGTCAAGTCCGAGAAGTAATGAGCCGGAAAACACACTTGAATTATTATTGTCATATTCTGCCTTTGTTATCAAGCAAGAAGACTCTTTTAAAGACCTTAAAGTATCAATCATCTTCATTTCCTCACTTGAGAATGATGATGAGAGTGCCCTCTGCAGATAGTCTTTCTCATAGAGGAGTACTATGTACTCTCCCCTCAGGTCCCCGACGTCCTTCTTCTCCAGTTGATAAATCCCATCAGAGCAGAAATACCAATTATCACCATCGGTAATGATTATCGCATCCTCTGCCATATTTCCGCTGAGTAAGAGGCTGTTTCCTCTCACCTTCACAGAGACATCATCTATATAAGGAAGGCTCATGATACTCGCCCTGAGCTTTCTACTATTGAGTGAGAGTCTGCTTCTTCCCAGGCATGAGAGTACACAGCTTTCAATACTGTATGTTGATGGAATACCATCCAGTGTATATTTCGACAGGGTGAGTTTCCCCCGGAGAGAACGTGGCAGCAGAAGAGCAAGAAAGGCTGCCAGAGTGAGTACTATGAGGAATATTCCCCTTTTTTTTGTCATCACTCCTTTGACCTCCCTATGCGGAAGATGAACTTATAAAGAAGCATTAACAGAATTACAAGAAGTGCCTCATTGAAAGGATTATAGCTGAAGAGAAGAAGCGGTACTCCCCTGCACGGAAGCAGTCCTGATACAAAAAGCATATTGGTGAGGAATGAAAATACCAGCATGGACAGAGAAGAGAGTGTGAATGTGCCGATGTAGTATTCATTTTTCCTGTATGCCCTGCCAGCACTTCTCCAGCCAATGATGAGGATCATTAGGGATGAGAAGAGAATAACCACCGTACCGAAGATACCCGTCTCTTCACATAGAGTTGCATAGATGAATTCCCCCTCGACTCCCTCCAGCAGCCCAAGCTTATAGAGTCCGTTACCTATCCCGACTCCCTTAATTCCTCCCTCTGCAATTGCAGAAGCTGAGGCGTAGAGAGAGGCTGAGTAATATGATTCATTATCAAGTGGCATTATGCTCTCTGAGAATGAGGCAAAAAGCCTCTCATCAAGAAGGGTAAGGAGAACAAGTCCCATGAGAAGGGCTACGGCAAAGTAAGCTATCCAGCTTCTTTTTACCCTCTCTGAAACAAGCGAGGAGATTATAGCAATCGACGAGACAACATACCATCCGGTTCCGGCAACAAGTGTCTCTGTAACAAGAATAAAGAGAACTGAGAGAGTAGTTAGAACCAGTAATATTCCCCTCTTCTCTATTGTGAGGATTCCTGAGACAGTATCAGAGAGGATAAGAAGAATAGAGAGTGTCCCCACAAGGCCGAATGACGAGAGAAAGATATACGACGATGCAAACCCGACGCCGAGCATATATACCACAAAGAGAGCAATATATATTGCATAAAGAAAGAAATACGACTTCCTGAAGACTTTCAGTGGTATAAGACACACAAGGAACCCGACTGCAAATGCAACAGGAATCACAAGTGCTTCCTTGAGGAAATATGAATAGAATGCCTCCCCGGCCCTGAGTGCAGTATCATATGAGGAGGAGAAGAGCGTAAGGAGGCCGAAGAGTGTCAGGATGATGGCAAAGCAGAGGAATGTGAACGGGGAGAATACTCCCTCCGTCCTATCAGATTCACTCTCTCTTTCAGAAACATAATCATCATATGCCCCGATATCTCTGATGCCGAATTCATCACTGTACATTGCCCCGACTCCTCATAATGTATTACAGAAAGGCAAAAAGATTTTCCGAACTTTCCTCTCCTGAGCTTTCCTTCTCAAGAATATACGCAACAAGATTTCTCTCTTCCTCTTCCATTCTCTCAAGTTTAGTCTCGGCAAGAAGAATCTCATAGTGAGTCTGCCTTGTCAGACCTTTCTGCCAGATAGGCAGAAGTATAACAAAAAAGGAAATAAAAATTGATGCGACGATAATGATTTTTGCCTTTAAATCCATCTTTTTTGTAATGTTTTCATTGTACTTCATAGTTTTTCAATTACCCTCAACTTACTTGATCTCGATGGTGGATTTTCATCACACTCCTTATCTGTCGGTATAATAGGTTTCTTTGTCAGAATCCTAATATCACCATACTTCTCAGCCCTGTCCTTGAATGTCCATTTGACAATTCTGTCCTCAAGGGAATGGAAGGTTATGACAGCAATCCTTCCTCCCTTCTTGAGAACTCTCATAGCCTCTGTCAGAGCAGGCTCAATCCTGTCCAGTTCCCTGTTGACTTCGATTCTCAAAGCCTGGAACGTCCTTGTAGCGGGATGGATTCTCCCGTACCTGTATTCCCTCGGGACGGCAGTCCAAATAATCTCCCCGAGTTCCTTGCTCGTGACGATTCTCTTCTCCTGTCTTCTCTCCCCGATTGCCCGTGCGATTCTTCTTGAGTAGCGCTCCTCACCATACTTATAGATGACGTTGGCTAACTCCTCTTCGCTGTATTCATTGACAATCGTCTCAGCAGTGAGGCTCTGCGAGGAATCAAGACGCATGTCGAGCTCCTCATCCTTACGGAAAGAAAAACCCCTCTCACTCTCCTCATAATGGAAGATTGAAATACCGAGATCGAAGAGAATACCGTCAGCACTCTCGCTGTCACGGGATGAGAGATAATCATTGAACCATGTATTGACAGGCTTGAACCTCTCACCATAGTCCTTCAATCTCTCTATTGCCTTTTTCTGAATCTCACTGTCCCTGTCGAGTCCTATGACAGTCACAAGAGGATAACTCTCCAGAAAGAGTTTTGTGTGTCCTCCCTCCCCTGTCGTACAGTCTATGAGGACAGTCTCCCTGTCACGGGGGAGCGTAAGGTTCTCCAGAACCTCCTCATGCATTACCGGGTAGTGCAATATTTCCATCACTGTACCCCCTCATCATAGATTTTCTGTGCCAGGTCGCTGATTGAACCTTCACAGTTTTCCTCTTCCTGAGTGTATTTTTCGCTGTTCCATATTTCAACGGCGTATCCTGTTCCGACAAGGAGCGCCTCACTCTTCGGAGCAAGGTCTGCCAATTCCCTGGAGCGCTGCGGAATGCTGATTCTTCCAGCAGAGTCAATATCGACATATTGTGCCGGAGAAATGAGCTTTCTCACTAGCTGGCGCTTCTCCCTGTCCATCATGGCAAGCGGGGACGAGAGTATCTGGGAGCAGAACTGGTTTTCAAAGTAATCGGGAGTCATCAGCATCAGGTGGTTCTCATCAAGTCCCGGGAGAATCACAACCTGCTGGCTCATGAGTGCACTTCTCAGACGTGACGGCAGAGAAAGACGGCCCTTGTCGTCTATCTTTCCATCATACATTCCAGTGAGAAACTGCATTCTGAACCTTCCTTTTTCTGCTATCTAATGACACTCTATCCCACTTTATCCCACTTTTCAACACTTTAAATAATATAATATATAAAATTTATTGTTATTTAATGTGTCTC
>CAVIAZ010000130.1:0-4900 GCA_963640795.1 bacterium
ACGTTGTTGAGATTCCCCTCAAAGACTTTGTTGATATGGTCATGAGAGGAGACGTCGGGGACAGTAAGACCCAGACGGCAATACTCAAGACAGCAAGGATTGTTGGCGTGTGAGAATTGATACCCTGTGGCTGGTCTGCTATGGGGTATTTTTTTGTATCCATTCTTTGTCTGTTCTTCAACACTTTATGATATTCATGTTGTATTTTGCCACTTGAGCAGTTAAGATTCTAAGAAAGGGATTGAAAAGGAATAGTTTGCAGGGGGATTTGAGATATGTCACTGCTTTTTCATGTTTATATCCCGAAAATCGAATAAGGGGCAAGGAAATGAAGAGATTACTTTTGATTCTGGCAGTGATTGTGTTATTAACTTCGTGCGGAACAATTCACTATCCGTATCTGGTCGGTACCGATGATAATGATACCCAGGTTCTGCTTCAGAGAGGTAACTATACTCTCCAGCTTGAAGAGTTTGATGATGATGTTACAGTTACCGTTGAAGGATTGGATGTTGGTAGCAAAGACCTAGGTGCTGTTTATATCGGAATTGAGAACGATACTGATGAGATATATGCATTTGCTGACAAAAATATTGAAATCTTCGGTGGAAATAGAGATACCGGCGAGTGGACAAGTCTTGGACTGTGGGATGCCAATGCCTACTATGAAAGTGTTGTGAAGAAAGAGCAGAAGGCCCGAGCTCTTGCTCTCATTAGCTTTGTGTTTGATGTCTTGAGTTCTTCGGACGGCAATAGTGGAGGGAAGCTTGTTTCTGCAGGGCTTAATACTGCCGCGGCAATCTCTGTAGGAGATGCAATCTCATCATCATATTTCAAATCTTCCTCATGGCTGAAGGAAAATATGCTTTATTCTTCTGCAATAAGAAAATATAACGCATATAGTGGTATTGTCCTGTTTAGCGGACGCAATTACAGGGATAAGGCTTATCCTGATTTTAAAATTGTATTTAATAATAATGATAAAGAAGTTCATGAGTTCGTATTGCAGCGTTCTGACAGGGAGTCTGTCCTTAATCCATGGATAGACAGCCCGTGGGAAAGGTTCTCTCTAAATGTTGCATATGATCCATTGAATGGAACAATTTCATCTTATGGTATCTTTAATCATCCAACTTCAATTGATTTATATATGGGAGGTGGGGTCTCTGTCAGTGACAAGGAGATTGTAGGTTCTTTACCGATAGGAATTACTATAAAGGCTTTTCCCAATACCTGGATTATGGTGGGAGGAGATATGCTGTTTGGAACAATAAACGATACGGCCATCCAGGCAGGTGTTAACGTCGTGACAAACAGATTAAGTGCATTTGCTCTGGCTGAATATGCATTCAGAGCCAAAAGGTTTGGAGTAACATTCGGTATAGGATATGCATTTATTAAAAGGCCGTGAGAGGCTATAGGCCGAGAATATTCCCTTGTGACAGCAAAATCACAAGGGATTTTCTTTGGTTATAATCTCTTAGACTATCAGAAATTGATTGTAGCCATCAGGACAACACCTGCGTCTCCGCTTTCAGTGACTGTCGGGAGAGCAGCAAATGCCGGGCCGGCATAGAGAGCCTTTGAAAGTCTCTGGTTGTAGCTACTTGCATATGTGAATGGTCTGATACATGTGAATATCTTGTTAGCCACAAGCACAACAGAGCCTGCAAGGATGGCTGTCGAACCTGCAACCGCAGGAGATTCCGAATTGCTTGCTATTCCGGCTGCAGCTGCTACTGTACCACCGATAACGAGTCCGTATCCTCCAAGATCTGCACAGAGTGAAATTGTTCCTCCGAGCGTATCTCCCTGGACATAAGAGCCGATGCCAAAACCGAACAGAAGGTTGGCGACAAATGGACCTGTTCCGCTTGTCTTGTTGTCCTCAAATAGGAAATACTTCTGTGAGTCAGACAGGTTTGCTGAGAACCGTTGAATAGATGTAACAGTATAATCATCGAGTTTCGTGTCAATGAGTGCGAGACAACTTGTGAAATCGTCTGCAAAAACTGAACATGCAATGAGACAGAGCAATACCAGTAAAATCGCTATTTTCTTCATTTTCTCTCCCTTATATCAACTGGATAGAACACCTCTGGTGATATGCTGAAATCTATGTTTTTCTTTTCTTGTCATGATGACAGCATTCAGGCTCTTTCCCACATCTCCTGGAGTGCTTTGACAGTCTCTTTGACAGTAGCTGGTTCCATATTCTCCAGTGACCAGGGTATATCGTAATGTCTCTTCTTCATCTCGCTCATGAATCCCTGCCAGTCAAAGACTCCTGTGAGGGCGGGGCGGTTCCAGATCTTGGATCCTTCCTCGGAGAGGATATAATCCTTGCAGTGTATTGCTACAAGCCTGTCACCATATACATCTAGGATGGGTTTATAGAATGCCTCCTGTGCTTCCTTTGTCGGATGTATCAGTTCACTTCCGTCTTTTTCCTTTATTCCTGCATAGGGGACAAGATTGACCGGATCAAGGAGCACCTTAAGGTTCTTTGAGGGGAACTTCTCAAGCATATTTGCCATACGCTCAAGGGATGTCATCGTGTGTGTATGGTTCACAGCTTCAATTGTGCAATAAGCACCAAACTTCTCTGCAGTATCGACCATCTCGGACAGGGATGAATAGAAGAGTTCCAGGTATTTGGGGTCACTTGTCTCGAGTGAGTACCCTCCCTTTGGGTTGCGGGTTCCTGTCTCTGTTGCAACTATCTTTGTTCCGAAGTATGAATTGAGTTCGAGATTCTTCTTGAAACGTCTGAGTTCCTCTTGTCTCTTCTCTTCATCCGGGTGTATCGGGTTTATGTATGCACCGACGATTGCAATTCCCACTCCGTGTGCGCTGAGAGTGTCATGGATATATGAGATATATTCCCCGTCCCATTCCTGCCATGGTTTGGAGGAAGGTATTACCTTCTTCAGCGCAAGCTGGATGATTGATTCTGGGAAAAAAGATTCGATATGGCACGCAAGTTCTTCAATTGATGAGAATGAGCCGAAATCATGGGCTCTGAAACCTAATTTTAACATGAGCACAGATTAGTTCAATTTCCCCGGAGTAGGAAGATATCTTCTTAGAAAAAAACGGAGTTGGGGTAGTGACAAAAGTTAATTGTCTTTGGTATAGTACGTAAGATTCTTGAGCCTGCGGGCAGAGGAGGTGAGATATTTATGGCATTCGTTAAAGTTGAAGAAACAGAACCACTCGAAAAAGCGATTAAGCGTTTTAAGAGAATGGTTGAGAAGGAAGGCGTCATCAGAGATTACAAGATGCGCAGATACTTCGAGAAGCCATCCGCTATCCAGCACCGCAAGGACAAGGCAATGGCACGTAAACAGATGCTCAAGAACAAGAAGGCTCGTTCTTCTAAGGCTTATTAATCTTGGGTTTTATGATAAGGTGGACTCTTCGGAGTCCATTTTTCTTCAAAGGAAAGGCACCATATAAACAGGAAGGTAGGTGATTCCATTCTCTCTTCTGTAATCTTTTGTATGGATTATGTATCTTTCCTTTATCCTATGGCTGAACTTTTCACAGAAGACATCCATGGATTTATGATTGCGGTAGTTGCCACACTTCACTTCTACGGGACATATCTTACTTCCCTCAGTGAGGAGAAAATCAATTTCGTAGAGATGGTTCGACGTTTCACTGGGCATTGTGTAGTAGAAAAGGTTATGTCCTTTGGCAATAAGCATCTCGGCAACAACGTTTTCGTAGATATAACCGAGATTGGCCTCAAGCTTATCTGAAAGAAGCTTGTTGTAAATGATGTTGTCGGTATATTTCCTGTCCTTGAAACAGAGAGTTATGAATAATCCGGTATCGGAAATAAAAAGCTTATACCGCATTGTGTCCTTTGTAAGGGCCATACCCACATTCGGATCGTTGGCATGCCATGCGATATTTACTGTGTACGAGCCCATGATATCGGGAAGAAGGGCCCTTACCTGTTCGCTTCTGGTGTTTTCTCTTGCGGTTGTAAGAACATATCTTGAAGCGTTTCCGCTTAGAGAGGCAGGAATAGAATCATACACATCGGATGCAAGTCCCGAGCTATCAATTTTTAAAAAATCCTCTTCATAAAGGTCGATTATAGCCCTTTTTACCTCATCAACTTCCATGAGGTTGTTTTTCTCTATGTATGCTTCTACAGCCTGTGGCATTCCTCCAACAAGCATGTAGAGTCTGAAAATTCTCATGAGATTTCTGTGCATTGCATTTCCTGCACATTTGTGTGTGCTGAGGAGTGTTTTTATAGTGATGGGGGTAACATCGTCCCCGACAGCCCACAGGAACTCCTCAAAATCCAGTGGATACATATCTACCCGGTATTCCTCGCTTGGTATGAGAATATCTTGGGTGCTCTTTCTTATTGATATAAGGGATCCTGTCTCAATGAATTTGTATCTGCCGTCTTCGAGTAGATACTTGACAGCTTCCCTGGCTTTTGGAAGAAGCTGGACCTCATCAAAGATTATCACGGACTCATGCTCATATAATCTCTTTCCAGTCAGCTGCTGGAGCTGCAGGAAGAAGAAGTCGAGATTGTATGTGTCATCAAAGAGCTTCTTTATCTCATTACTTGTATGAGCAAAGTCAATTTTGATATAAGACTTGAATTCGTTTTTTGCGAACTCTTCAGCTATTGTTGATTTCCCGACCCTTCGCTCTCCGCGGATAAAAAGAGCATATCTGTCGCTTAATCTTTGCTTCCAATCCAGCATCGTATCATATATCTTTCTTTTAAATACTTTATGTGCCATATATTATATCAACCTTACTTAGAAATATAACGCGAATCCCCATTCGAGTAAACAGATTTTTCTCGCAAATCCCCATTCATTTAGTTGGGCTTTCTGCGCAAATCCCCATTTAAGCAAACTGT
>CAVIAZ010000131.1:0-4892 GCA_963640795.1 bacterium
TTCATTCTCTTAAGGAAGAAGTAGAGGGAGAGAAGTGTTGTTCCGAGACTGTAGAACAGGACAACGGCAAGATGTGGCCAGAGCCCTTCCAATGAGCATTCATAGGCGGCTTTCTCCATCTCCACAGCATGATAATACGGCAGAAACATTGCTACTTTCCTGAAGATACCTCCGACCATATCGAGGTCGAACCAGAGTCCGCTGAACCATGCTGATAGATTCGTCATGAGCGCTCCGCATATTCCTCCGACCTGTTTATTTGTCAGGATGGAGCCGAAGAGGAGTCCAAGAGAAACCGAATATATTGAGTGTGGAATGGAGAACAGAATTACCAGGAGTAGCCCGGCTGTCGGCTTAAGTCCGATGAAAAGTGAGAAGAGAAGGGGGACTGCTACAAAGAGCAATGACATTGCCAGTAGGGGAATTGCATATCCGAGAAGGAACTCACCTATAGAGAGAGGTGTTGTGCAGAGCCTCATGAGGAATGCACTTTCCCTGTCCCTTGATACCGTAAGGGCACCGAAAAGGGTAATGAAGGAGAGGGAGAAGACCGGCATTCCGGGTGCAATATGGGAGATCTCAAAGATTGGTACTGGAGCTGAACGCTGTATTGCGGAAAAAAGCAGAAGTAGGACAATAGGAAAGCCGAGTCCGAAGGCAGGAGTCAGCGGGTCTCTCAGAAGCTCTTTTGCATTGCGACTTGAAAAAGTGAGAACTCTCATGCTTTACCTCCTGCAACTTTGATGAATGCACTCTGGAAATCTTTCTCTTTGTAGTGCTCTGTTATTTCCTGGGTGGTTCCAATATCGAGTATCTTTCCTTCCTTCATGATAGCGACTCTGTCGGAGAGTGCCTCTGCCTCCTCAAGGTAATGTGTAGTCAGGATGACTGTGACATTTCCTTTCAGTACCTTGATGAGGGACCAGAGTTCGCTTCGTGCGATAATGTCGAGGCCGAGAGTGGGTTCATCAAGAAAGAGAATTTCCGGTTCGCTTATGAGCGCCATTGCGATGCTGAGCCTCCGTTTCCAACCTCCAGAGAGTTTTCCGGCCTTTCTCCGGGTGACACTTTCAAGTGATAAAGCAGAAATCATTTTCTCTGTCCTCTTCTTTATCTCATCTTTTCTGTCATAGTAGAGTGATGCCATGAAATTGAGGTTCTCAAAGACGCTGAGATTCTCCGCTATTGCCGTCTCCTGCGGGGAGAGTGCAATGATTCTCTTTATTTCCTTACTCTCTTTCCTTATTGACCATCCTCCGACAAAAGCCTCACCCGCTGTCGGCTCAGTAAGGGTAGAGAGCATTCTGATCAATGTTGATTTTCCTGCCCCGTTCATCCCGAGCAGGGAAAAGAGTTCTCCCTTCTTCACTGTCAGATTCAGACCTTCCACTGCAGTCACGTCTTTGTATCTCTTTGTCAGATTTACGCATTCAATTGCATTCATGTTTCTTCTCCTCGTAACGGAGTCTCAGACCGAGATAGCTGTCGCTTAAAATCATGGAGACAGTCTCCTCGTCGAGTGTCAGGTAGGATGTAGCTATCATGGAGGCGATGCCATGTACTGTTATCCACATCTCGAGGTGAAAGAAGCGTGCTTCCTCCTCTGTTAATCCCACATTCTTCATTATGAGGCTGATGAGCGGTGCTATGTCGTCATCCTTCGTCTCTGTCGTTTCTCCTGTCCTGTCTCTCATGAAGAGAACCTTGAAAAGTTCTTTTTCCTTTTCTGCAAAGGCAATGTAAGCCATCCCACTTGCCTTATACGGGGGATATTTCCCTTCCTTCATCGCATCTTCAATTGCTTTGAGGTAGATTGAGTATGCTCTTTCAAGAGTTTCACTTTTTACTTCATCCATGGATGGAAAAAGGCTGAAAATCGGTTTTGTTGATGTATTGAGTTTCTCTGCAACTGCCCTTGCTGTAATACCGTCTGGTCCCTCACGTCGCATAATCTCAAGGGAAGCGTCAATTATATTGTCTTTTGTGAAAAGGTTGGGACGTGGCATAATATACTCCTTAAGAAACAGATGTTGCGCAACACATGTTTCTTTATGCATATGTTATTCAATCAAACGGGCAAAGTCAACAAAAGAAAAAGCGACAAAAGTATCAATACATTTTTATAGATAATCAATTGACTATAAACCTCCAAAGTGTTTGAATAAATCCGAAAGAAAATAACGGTCACTTCCGTTAATACATAAGGAGAATATGATGAGAAAAGCTATTGCTGTTCTTATTGCCTTCGCTCTTGTATTCACAGTTGTTTCATGTGCAAAGAGCGAATCAACAACTACCACTACTACAGCTTCAACAACAGCTGCAAGTACAACTACTACAACGGCTAGCACAACTGCTACCAAGGATTATAAGCTCGGAATGGGCGTTGCATTCACAGACAATGCTACTGCTGAGCAGGCTGCTTATGACTGTGTCGTCGCTACAGTCGTCACAGATGCTGACGGTGTAGTCGTCGCATGTAAGATTGATGATGCTCAGAACAAGATGAGCATCGATGCAATTGATTCAGAGAAGGAATTCAAGAGCAAGAAGGAATTACAGTTTGACTACAACATGGTCAAGTATTCAGAAGCAAAGTATGAATGGTTCGAGCAGGTTGCAGCATTCGAGAAGTATTGTGTAGGAAAGACTCTTTCCGAAATCAAGAACACTGAGACAAGAGTCAGGACAGCTGACGAGCCTCATCCGGGTTATGTTGTTGCTGCTGACGAGACACTCTTTGCACAGTGTTCAATTCAGATTACAGAGTTCGTTGATGCTGTATGCAAGGCTATCGAGGACACACATGCTGAGAGTTTCTCAACAAGCGGTACATTTAAACTTGGTCTGAAGCTTGACAGCACAGCAGAAGAGACTGTTGCTCCTACAGATGAGAAGGACGGAACAATCAAGATGTACTCGAACTTCGGTGCTGCTGTTGTCGGGGAGGACGGGAAGATTCTTGCTTGTCTGACAGATGCTATCCAGCCGCAGTACACAGTTTCAGCTGATGATGAGGAGATTTCTGCTGCATCCTACAAGGGAAGCAAGAAGGAACTTGAGTTTGACTACAATATGGTCAAGTACAGTGAAGCTACCAATGAGTGGTTCCAGCAGGCTGCTGCATTTGAAAAATATTGTGTTGGAAAGACAGCTGATGAAGTTGCTTCCCTCCCGACAAGGGTCAGGACAAGTGAGGAAGCTCATCCGGGTTATGTCGTAACTGCTGATGAGACTCTGTTCGCTTCTTGTTCTATTCAGATTACAGAGTTCAAGGCTGTGATTTCTGAAGCCGCAAAAAATGCTGACTGAGAGTAAAAAGAAGTCTTTAGTGCCGAGGGGAGTTATGCTCCTTCTCGGCTTATTGCTTTTTATAGGCTGCAGTAAAAGTGAGACTGTCTCAGGGATTAAACCTCAGGGACGGGCATATTTCGATCTTTTCGACACTGTTTCTTATATATATTCATATAAAGGAGATAGCGAGAAGGAATTTCTGGAGAATGCCGATGAGGCATATTCAGTTCTGCTGAAATACCACCGGCTTTTCGATATTTACCACGAGTACGAGGGGATCAACAACCTCTGTACAATAAACGCTAACCCTCTTGTTGACATTGAAGTAGAAGACGAACTAATTGATTTTCTTCTCTACGCCAGAGAAATGTGTGAAATCACATCAGGCGAGATGGACATCATGATGGGCTCTGTACTGTCGCTGTGGCATGATGCAAGATACAGCGAGGAGCCGTATCTTCCGTCTGATGAAAGTCTTAAGAAGGCTTCTGAGTATACCGGATTTGAATTTGTTGAGATAGACAAAGATAAAAAGACTGTGAAGCTCCTTTCTCCTTACGCTTCGGTTGATGTCGGGGCACTGGGTAAGGGTTACGCGACAGAGAAAGCGGCAGAAGTGCTCGAGGCGAGGGGAGTATCGAGTTATGTGCTCAATATCGGGGGAAACATAAAGATAATAGGGGAGAAACCGGACGGAACGGGATGGAGAACCGGCATAAAGGACCCGAAGGACCCAGAGAATAGCTTTGTTATGACTCTGGAACTGAGAGATACTTCATGTGTTACTAGCGGTAGTTATGAGCGCTATTTTACTGTTGACGGTGTCAGGTATTCCCACATTATCGACAAGGACACACTCTATCCTGCTGTTTATTTTGATTCTGTTACAATAATTGCAAAAGACAGCGGACTCTGTGACGCCCTATCAACAGCGCTTTTTGCCATGCCTTATGAAAAGGGAGCAGCACTTGCAGAAAGTCTTGGGGCAGACGTTATCTGGGTATTTACAGACGGGAGTGTGAAATACACTGAGGGCCTTGAAGAGAAGATTATCAAGTAGTTTGTGTTCCTCTCTTTCATGATGACTCTTTTCTTAGTCATTAATTAGCAGAGGTTGGTATCTGAAGAGAGCTTAGACTGGTCCTCTCCGGTGGAAGAAACGGTGTTATCTCTTCTTTTCATAGCTGTCCGGTTGTGCTTATTGCTCTTTTCATAATCTCACTTACGGTTTATTGTTTTTGATTGATGGATGTAAAGAAAACGTTAAGGGTGATGCTTCCGCTCATCTTCTTCATAATACTCTCTGTTGTTCTGTTTATACTCTTCTCTCCTGGAGAGAAAGGGGACAGAGTGATTGTGAAGCTGGACGGGGTTGTGATAGGAGAGTATCCCCTTGATGAGGATATTACCGTTTCACTTAACGGTGGATCCAATATGATGGTTATAAAGAACGGAAAGGCATGTATTGAGAGTGCTGACTGCCCTGACAAAGTCTGCGTCAGGCAGGGCTGGGTCAGCAGAATGGGAGAGTGCATAACATGCCTTCCTAACAGGCTGGTCATTGAGGTGATAAAGCTTGGCGACAATGTGGATTTGGT
>CAVIAZ010000132.1:0-4848 GCA_963640795.1 bacterium
CCGTAGAGGACCTTCACAACACGAAAGCCCACATCGTCGTATCCAGACTCCCCGCTGCGTCCTTCCAGGCGGTACTCGGTGCGGCAATCAGTTCTCGGGGATTTCCATGAACCACCCTTCACAGCATAATCTCCATCATCACCACGAAGTGTACTCGTCCACTCCCACACATTTCCCCAGAAATCCACAGCACCGTGTGCCCCGCGGGTTACATCTGTATATTCATCAACGCTCGTCCTTCCGTCATTTACGCCGCAGTTGAAATCGGCATCCTTTGGCATATGGCCGGCGGCAAGTTCCCATTCACTTTCACTCGGGAGGCGGTAGGTATTCACACCGTCATTCTCTGTTAGCCACTCTGTATAGGCCAGTGCATCCTCATAGCTCACAAAATTCACAGGATAATCATCCTCCCCTTCAGGATAGGTGCCGTTCACCCAATTAATAGGAGCCTCCTTTCCGGTGTCTTTAAGAAAGAGGGCATATTCGGCATTTGTCACAGGGGTACGCTTAATATAGACTGTTGTGCCGGCACCCATTACCGGGATGTAATCATATTCTGCCGCATCCGCCACCCTCCACTTGAGAAGACGGCTGTCCGTAAAACGGAGCATAGTGCTGTTTATACGGCTCCAATATGTGATGTACATCTCCTGTACTATCTCCTCCATCTCAGCCACAAGCTCATCTCCGCCGGGCTTACCCTCGGTCTCGTCCTTGAGCTCAGCAAGCTTTTCCTCCTTTCTGTCGAGGACCGCATTGTAGTTCTCAATTACAACGTCACGCAGGGCAAGGTAGTTCTCCATTGTCTGATTTCTCTGCCAGAGCGAAATGAGCTCTTTAGTCTCATCTGTAAGCTCAGGCTGTTCCTTCTCGATAAAATCACTATGAGAATACATGACCATCGGGTCTTCAACTGCTGTCACCTCTTCTGCTGTTGCACACGCAGAAAGAAAGGAGACCGAAATTACTAAAAGAGCAGCAGTCATCAATATACTTCTGATTAAATTCATTCTTACCATAAAAAGTTCCTCTCTATTTCCTTTTATGACTCCATTATAGAAACGAACCTCAAATGTACCTCAAAGAGATGAAGAATCTGTAAGCCACTCCAGAAGTCTTATATCATCATCAAGATAAGCCAAGCCCGGAACAGTGAAATGGTCGGCGCCATCAAAGACTGTAATCTTTGCATTTCCACCCGCCACCTCTATTGCAGATACAAGCTCAATTGAAGATTCAGGCGGGACTACATTATCTTCCGAGCCGACAAAAGCCCATATTTCAGCATTCACAAGGTTATTAAGGGCCCTCTCATCAGCTTCCATCGAACCCGAAAGTGGCGCAAAGCGGGAAAAGTTCTCCGGGTACTTTGCGGCATATTTCCAGACCCCGCTTCCTCCCATGCTGTGGCCTGTCAGCGATATATTTGTGCTCTCAATTCCGTATGTTTCCACAACATTCCCGATAAGGGAGAAAAGATCATCAGCCTCTGCAATCCAGCCGTGAGATGAAGACGGAAGCTGGGGGATAATCACCCAGGCATCAAGATCATCAAAGAGCCCCCTAGCAAGGTATTGGGGAAAGCCGTCGTTTTCAATGATTACATCAGGGTCCTCACCCTTTCCGGAACGGCCGTGAAGATACACAACAAGGGGCATTCCGGGGGAGGGAGAAGAAGGAATAAAAAGCCAATAACGCCAGAGCATTCCCGACCCTGCTTCATATTCGAACTCTTCAAATGAAGCCTTCCCTGATGGGATGTATTCCTCTCCGACACCTAGAAAAAGGAAAGAGATGACAAAAAGGAGAGAAAAAAACAACTTTCTCATTTCACTCACCCCTTGAGTAAAGCCGTAATCCTTATTGCGTTATTTCCACTTCTTTCCACAAGGAGTTTTCCGGAATGCTTTCTGCATACAGCTTCTGCCACCGAGAGCCCGATCCCGAATCCCTTTGTCCTGTCTGAGGTATCAGAGCGGTAAAATCTCTTTGTGAAGTGCTCCACAGACTTCAGGGCACTCTCCGGTGCTGTATTCTCCACTATTAATGAGACGTATCTTCCGTCCCGGGAGAGAGAAAGGCTGACACTTCCCTTTTCATCCGAGTACTTGAATGCATTGTCCAGCAATGCCGTCATAAGCTCTCTGAAGGCATTCTCATCGCCCCTGAAGCTTATGCCCTCCGCTATGTTATATGAATATGTCCTCTCACTCTCCATGGCGACTGCCCTGAAAGAAAGGGCAATCTCCTCCGAGACATCGGAAATGGGAAATTCTATCATGACACTCTCTTCGCTCTGTTCCTCAGCTTTCGAGAGGAAGACGAGACGTTGTGTCATCTCTGTCATTTTCTTGGTCTCTCTCATGATATCATCAAGCCATTCATTACTTCCAATCTCCATCTCGAGGAGCTGCGCGTCTGCGCTGATTACTGTAAGAGGAGTCTTGAGGTTATGGCTGGCAGAGGTTATGAACTCCTTCTGCTTTTCCCTGTTCCTCACAAGCGGTGAGACCACTTTTTTCGATACTGCCACGGCAAAGAGTGTCATTAAGAGGATTCCCGCAAGTGAAATGACAGCCAGGGAGACGGCATAACTTTTAAAAGATTCAAACTGGAGGGCACGGGAGAGAAAGACAATCTTTATATTATCCTTTGTCTTCTCCACTCCAAAGCGCCATTCATCCTTATAACCTTTCTCAGTTGATTCAGAAAGAACCTCTGAGGCATAACCATGAGCCTCCTCTTTCGTCACATGCGCCGAATGAGAGAGATCACAAGATGAGGAAGAATCACGTATGGACCGGGTGACAATGAAATACCTTGAATCGGCTGTCTCTGCTGTCTCTGATCCAGACAGGATAAGAGAGACCAGCATATCGGCCTTCCGGGTAATCATTCTTAAGCTGTGAAAGAGACATGCTCCTACAATAAGAAGTTCCATGACAAGAAGGGCAACAAAGACAAAAGAGACAAACCTGAGTCTCAATTTTCCCATAAGGCTCATCTTCATTTTATCTCCTCCAATACATACCCGGCTCCCCTCACGGTCCGTATTGTAATGTCTGCCCTGATTACTTCAAGTTTCCGTCTCAGGTATGAGACATAAGTCCATACAGTGTTCTCCCCTGCCCTTGAATCAGAGTCCCATATATCATCCAGAATCTGTGACTGGGAGATGATTTTACCGGCCTTACGCATAAAGAGCAGCATAGTCTGGTATTCCTTGTTTGCAAGTCTATAGCTTCCACCCGGAGCCTTCAGCTCGAAGGTCTCTGTATTGAGACTTGCATTCCCGAAGGAAAGAAGATTGCCCGGGAGAGCCGGAGAGACTCTTGTCAGCACCCTCAGCCTCGCAAGAAGTTCCCTGACATCAAAAGGCTTAGTGAGGTAATCGTTGGCACCGGCATCAAGCCCCGCTATCTTGTCATCAATCTCCGACTTGGCAGTAAGAAATAATACAGGTACGGTATTTCCGGCCTTACGTGCCCTTTTCAGCACCTCGATTCCGTCCATCCCTCCCATCATGATATCGAGAACGGCAGCATCATAAGAGGCAGAGAGAAGGTAATCCAATGCATCCCCGCCGTTGTCCACACCATCAACTGTATAGCCACTTTTCTCAAGAAGTGAGAGAAGTGCCCGTCTCAATGACGAATCATCCTCTGCAACCAATATTCTCATATTCCCGCCTTCCTTTGAAAAGTCAGATGACAATTCCCCTGAGATGATCTATCTCATGCTGGATGATTTCAGCCATGATGCCTGAAAACTTCCCCTTTCTCTTATTGAATGAGGAATCAAGATAAACCACCTCTATCTCATGATACCTTACGCACTCCCTCTCCCCGTCGAGGGAGAGACACCCTTCCTTTGTGACATACTCCCCGCTTTTCTTCACTACAGTAGGGTTGACCATCACAACTGGCATGGGACCACATGCCACAATTATGATATTCTTCCTCACTCCAATCATATTTGCGGCCATCCCGACACAAACATTCCTGTTTGCCCTGAGAGTATCTTCAAGGTCCCTGATGACTAGAGCATCATCCTCTGTGGCATCCCGGGACGGGAGGGAGAGAAACCTCTCATCCCTGACGATTTCCCTTACCATCCGAATTTCACCGTTTCACTTTCATGAGTGAATGAAGAGAAAACAGCAATTGCATTTTTGAAATAGAAGACTTCGGTATTGCCGTCATCCGGGTCATACATAGCCTTCAATGACGGGTATGCCTCCAGCATGGAAACCCTTGCCTCGCGCCTCTCATCCTCGATAAGCTCACCCGATACTCTCAGCCACTCACCATTCATGAAAGCACATATCTCAGCCTTCGGGTTCATGTGAAGCTGTTTTGAAACATCCTTCTTCTTTCCCGTCTGGATATAAAGTCTGCCGTCAAAGATATTCACAGTTCCGAACGGCCTTACCCTCGGCTGGTCACCATCAACTGTAGCCAGATAATACGTTCCCGCATCCTTCAGAAACTTCTCCACTCTTTCCATATTTTACCTCACACGGCACAATAGTGCCTGATTGATTCTATCACCGGGAAAGCAGTATTGCCACATATACAACAATTCCAATAGAGAAAGATGACGAAAAGAGGCGGGAATAACCCCGCCCGACAATTAAAACCAAATGGAACTACAGATTTTTTTCTGTCTATAGTCAATTCCAGACTTCAAATCTTAACATTTGCAACTGGTCCGTGACATTCGCCACCCTGTACATTGTTAATGTCTGTGTTAGGATTATAAGGCATATACATTCCACCTGCAACAGAATTCAAATCATCGTCACTGAGTTCGCCACCCTTGTTAAGGCGTGCAAAAATCTCTTCT
>CAVIAZ010000133.1:0-4675 GCA_963640795.1 bacterium
GGAGGTTGTAGATAGCACTGTGCTCGCTGTCGACTGGAATTATTTCTGCGTTATGTTTCTCTGCCAGCTTGAAGATGAATGAAGCACCGCTTACCACACTCTCCTTATTTGCCAGTGCCAGGTCTATTGATTTCTCAAGTACGCACTTTGTTGCATAGAGTCCGTCAAAGCCTGCTATTGCATTGAGGACTATATCGGGAGAAGTGGAGTCAAGGAAAGAGGGGAGGTTACTTTTCTCTATCTCTCCTTTTATCAGGAGAACGGGACAGTTGAACTCATCCTTGAGTTTATTGAGCTTATCATTATTTCTGTTTGCTGTGAGGCCTACTACCTTAATGGGGAGGTTATGGCTTCTTATTGCATCAAGACATGTTGTCCCTATGCTTCCCGTTGCTCCGAGGATAACTAGTCTTATCATAGGAGGATGAGTTCGACTCCGAGGACAAATACAGGGCACGCTACCGATATGCTGTCTATACAGTCAAGCATACCACCTCGCCCTGGAATCATGACTCCCGCATCCTTGACGCCACAGGAGCGCTTCAGCATCGACTCGAAGAGGTCTCCGGCTGTGCCGAAGACTGAAGTAAAGAAGAAGAGCACAAATGCGCCAAGTGGTGTAAACGGGAGAAGATTTGGATTGAGTACTACAATCAACAGCCCGATAAGTGCAACAACAACTGTTCCTCCCACAAAGCCGGCAATACTCTTATTGGGGGAGCATTTGACATAGCCCTTGTTGTTCTTTCCGAAGAGATGGCCGACTATATATGCCATTGTGTCGGACCCGAGTACACATGCAAGGAACGTGAAGATCATTGCCCTTGGGGAAGGGAGGAAGCAGAGCCGCACTCCGTAGACCATAAAGAGCCCGGGGTAGACTATGTTGAAGACTGTTGCCCCTATACGGAGAATTGAGGACTCGAAGTTGTCCTTC
This sequence comes from bacterium, assembly GCA_963640795.1. GTDB lineage: Bacteria > Spirochaetota > Spirochaetia > Sphaerochaetales > Sphaerochaetaceae > Ornithospirochaeta. The sequence goes on from CAVIAZ010000133.1 coordinate 938, forward strand.
TCTCCGTTGAGTGCCTCAACAAGGAATGAGAGTGCAACAAATGCTGCTAGGGCAAATATTGTGAGTTCAACTTCCGGACAGAAGTGAAGCCTTATTATCTCGATAACGGGTAAGAGACACCCGAGGTACGCTGTAAATGGTGTGTCGATTCTCTTTTTGATGAGGTTGTTCTTCAATTCCCATGTTCCGCATGTTGTGACGAAGACAACGACAATGCTGAAGAATAGATGATTGAACTGTGGAAAGAAAAAGATAACACAGAAAAGGAATGGTATTCCTACAATTGCCGTTAATGTTCTTGCTTTAAGGGAACTGCTCATTTTATTTCTCCAAACTTACGTACCCGTTTATTATAAATTTCTACTATTTTCGTAACCATGTTCTCATCCCAGTCCGGCCAGAGTTCGTCAAAGAAGGCAAACTCCGAGTAGGCAGCCTGGTAGAGCATAAAACCGCTGAGTCTCTCCTCTCCGGCAGAGCGTACTATCATATCGGGGGAGGGGACGGATGGATTGTCGAGATAGGAAAGGAGTGTGTCTTTGTCAAAGTGTGTGACGCCACTCTCTATTGCTTTATTGACGGCACGTGCTATCTCGTCGCGTCCGCCGTAGTTGATTGCCAATTGCACGGTGAGTGTGGTGTTCTTCTCTGTCTCCCTGATTGCCCTGTCGAGACCTGAGAGGGCGGAAGAAGGAATACCGTTCCTGTCCCCGAGGAGAAGAATCCTGATTCCGAGCTTATTGAATTTTTTGATATTTAAAACAATCTGTTTAGACAAGAGGCCCATGAGGAACTCTACCTCATCCTTGGGCCTCTTCCAGTTTTCTGTTGAAAAACAGTAAAGAGTGAGGAACCTGATACCTTCCTTTATGCATCCCTTAGCGACCCTCTCGGCAGCATAGGAGCCTTCCTCGTGTCCTTTATATCTTTTAAGTCCACGCTTCTCGGCCCATCTGCCGTTACCGTCCATGATGCATGCCAAATGTACAAGTTCACTCATGCTCTTATATTTCCATGATTTCCTTTTCCTTAGCCTCAGCAATCTTGTTGATTTCTGCAATCGAGGAATCGGTAAGTTTCTGGATTTTGTTTTCGCCTTCCTTCTGCTGGTCTTCGCTGATTTCTGATGCTTTCTGCATCTTCTTCAGCTCTTCCATTGCATCACGGCGGATATTTCTGACTGCAACTCTTGCATTCTCTGCAGAAGACTTGGCAACCTTTGCAAGTTCCTTTCTTCTGTCAGCTGTAAGAGAAGGGAAGTTGATTCTGATCAGCTTGCCGTCATTGTTCGGGTTCAGGCCGAGTTCAGACTTCTGGATAGCCTTCTCAATAGCAGGAAGAACAGACTTGTCCCAAGGCTGAATTACGACCATTCTTGCTTCCGGGACAGAGATGGATGCAACCTGGCTCAGTGGTGTCTCGGCACCATAGTAGTCAACCTTGATCTTGTCAAAGAGAGCTGCACTTGCCCTTCCTGTCCTGAGCTGGGTGTAGTCAGCCTCAAGGCTGGCCACACTCTTCTTCATCTTGCTTTCAGTGTTGTTGATAACAGTCTGCATCTTATCCCCTTATTTGAGACCTGCCTGGAAGACAGCATAAGAGACGATGTCGAGCTTAGCGCCTGCTGCCTTACCGCAGTCAGCGAGAGCCTGGGCAACACTCTTGGAGTCATCCTTGACAAAAGCCTGGTCAAGGAAACAGATTTCCTTGTAAAGCTTCTGGAGCTTACCTCTGACGATGCCTTCCTTGACCTTGTCTGGCTTGGAAGCAAGCTTCTCGTCCTGTGCAACCTGAGCACGGAAGATGCCGAGCTGCTCTTCCTCATATGCCTTCTCTACAACCTTGTCAGAGAGGTACTGGGGCTTGTATGCAGCACAGTGGAGTGCGAGGTCATGTGCAAATTCCTTGACTGCTTCATTCTCGAAAGCTGCCTTGTTGTCGGATGTGAGGATGACAGAAACTGCAACTGCACCTTCTCCATGTACGTATGTTGCACAATATCCATTCTCAGGGATAGCTGTGAGAGAGAAGGAGACAAGGTTCATGTTCTCCTTGATGATAGCAATGAGAGCATCGACCATAGCCTTGAGCTCATCGTTAGGTTCTGTATAACCCTTCTCGAGGATGACCTTGCAGAGGTCCTCTCCGAGCTTCTTGAAATCTTCGTTCTTGGCAACGAAGTCTGTCTCACAGGAGAGTGAGAGCATGACAACGTTCTTTCCGTCAGACTCGACGAAGACTCTTCCGTTCTCTGTAGCTCTGTCCTGTCTCTTTGCAACAGCTGCAAGACCCATTTCCTTGAGGATCTTCTCAGCTCCTGCGAAATCTCCATCTGCCTGTGTGAGGGCCTTCTTGCAGTCCATCATACCGGCTCCTGTGATATCACGAAGCTTCTTTACATCAGATGCTGAAATATTAGCCATAATAAATCTCCTTATAGATTACTTGTTGAGGAATTCCTCTTCCTCGTCACCTTCTGCGTCCTCATCCTCTTTCTTTTCTTCGGAAGGAACATAGTTGGAGTAGTCTTCGATTACCTCGTCCTTAGCTGCCTCTGGAGGAAGCTCGCCCTGGAGTGCCTCTTCCTCATCATCAAGAGATTCGATGATCTGGATACCTGCTTCGCTGTCTGCGTCGATGACTGCGTTAGCAATGATCTCGACGAAGAGGGAGATAGCCCTGATAGCGTCGTCGTTGCCCGGGATAGGATATGTGATGTCTGTAGGATCACAGTTAGTATCAACAACTGCGATGACAGGAATGCCGAGTCTCTTAGCTTCAGCAACTGCAAGAGCTTCCTTCTTTGTGTCGATGACAAAGAGTGCACCCGGAAGTTCCTTCATGTCCTTGATACCGCCGAGGTCCTTCTCAAGCTTTGCCTTCTTCTTTGTAAGAAGAGCAACTTCCTTCTTTGTGAGGGAGTCGAATGTGCCGTCAGCTTCCATTCTCTCGATCTTCTTGAGCTTTGCAATGCTCTTCTTGATTGTTGTGAAGTTAGTGAGCATACCGCCGAGCCATCTGTTGGAAACATAAGGCATGCCACATCTCTTTGCTTCTGTCTCGATAGCAACCTGTGCCTGCTTCTTTGTTCCTACGAAAAGAATCTGCTTGTCGTTCTGGACCTGAGCTCTGACTGCCTCGTAAGCCTCGACAATGCATGCTGATGTCTTCTGAAGGTCGATGATATGAATACCGTTTCTCTCTGTGAAGATGAAACGTGCCATCTTAGGATTCCACCTCTTTGTCTGATGGCCAAAGTGTACGCCTGATTCGAGCAGGCTCTTCATTGTTACTACTGCCATAGTAGTTACTCCTTTCGCAAACCCTTGATGTGCTGACTCTGCCAGCGGGTTCCCGTCACTAGATCTCTTCCATACGGAAGGAAATTTATTGCCTTAAATGACAACAGGGGAAGTTTACAACGTATTTGTCTTTTTAGGCAATAGTCGAGATAAAGTCAGACAACCTTCGGAGCTTGGTCAAAAACCAGACAGTTTCATCTGATTTTGCTTTCAAAGAACCACAAATTAGTATTATAGTTATACAAAAACGAATAAGAAACTCTGAATACGGAGGAAAAGATGAAAAGAAAATTATCAAGCTTGATTTTGGCTTTGCTTCTCATTGTCACACTTATTTCATGTGATGCTGCAGTATCTGTGATGGGTGCAATGGGAAATAACATCCTTGGTGTTGACAAGAGTACACTTGACTCTGCAGTCAACAGTGTCAAAGTAA
>CAVIAZ010000134.1:0-4591 GCA_963640795.1 bacterium
TTATATCCTTCCAGTTCCTTCTGTGGATGAATTCGGACTTGTTGATCCGGATGACAAAAACGGAAAACATCCCGTCTTCATAAGTCTTGACAGGACACAGGACCGGTGGGGTGCACGGGTAATGTATAACAAGGAGCGCAGAGATTACAAATTCATTCCCGTAGACAACAACATTCCACTCAAAAGAGACGATGGAAGTGATGCACCAAGGTGCGACTGTATACTTGAAACAGAGAAAAGTGTCTGCTTCATAGAACTCAAAAACCAGAGAAAAGGATATCTATCGAAAGCGAGGGACCAGATAATTTCCACACTTGGATTCTTCGATAATCTCACCCTCTTCGACAAAAAACTAGCATACATCTGTAACAATGCTGTCATATGCTCAAGTTCCACAAAGACCATCATGAGCGAATTCTTCCGTGAGTACGGAATCATGCTCGATGTCACAACAACTGTCAAGGAACTTGATTAGTCTTCCCTATCGTATTTTTTCCTGTACCAACCGGGCTTTCTTATCATGATTACAACCAGGATAACGATAAGAAGGAAGATGAACACGCAGAGCCCCACAAGAAAGATTTCGAGGCTCGACACTCTCTTACCCGTCTCCACCTCAAGTGGCATTTCACCTGGAGTCTGAGCATTTTCTTCATCACGGGGAGGTACCATATCTGGAGCATTCCCGGTAGGAGCAGGAATATCATCCGGGACATTATCTAGCTTAGGTTCAGGAATCTCTTCAGGAGCTTGTTCCCCATCAGGGGCAGGTACATCTCCCGGGAGATGACTATCGTCTGGTGCGGGTGCATTTGTCCCGTCCGGAGGTGTGTTTTCAGAAGATTGTGGCGTCTCTGCCGGCGGAAGTTCTCTGCTTTCCCCATCTTCTCCTGCTCCTTCGGGATTGGAAAGAGGAGGTTCAAGAGCGTCATTATCTACAACCTCATCTGCGGGGGGCAGAGCATCAGGAGAAAGAATCTCCTCACTTTCCTCAGCCTCCGATACATTCTCAGGAGTCGGGACGGAAACCTCTTCAGACACACTTTGACTGATATTCTCTCCCTTTACAGTACTATCTGTTGTTGAACAGGAAAAAACGGAGAGTAAAGACAACACTAAAAGCAGAACCAGAATCTTTTTCATTTCATTCACCGAAACAAATATAGAAGATTTCAACAATAGGTGCAAACAGAATCTCAAGGGATGAGTGGAGTCCTGAAAAGAGGAGGACAACTTTCTTAAGGGCAAAGAAGGCAATGATTATCAGGATCATCTTGATAAGGAACGAAAGGAGGGACTTCCCGAAATTCCTCAATAGAAGTGAAATGAGAGCTTTGTCCCTCGTAACTCTCTTCACCCCGCATTTGACAAGAGCCTCCTTCAGCCCCCTGTCTTCCTCTGCATTTCTAAAGAGAGCAGAGACGACAGCCTCATCAAGTCCGTCTTTCAGGTAGCCTCTGACAAAATAGATTATACGTGGAACAGTCCTCACAGAGGAGACGATAAAGAACGTATAAGAGAATAGCATGCACAAGGCAGAGAGAACCAGGAAAAAGAATGATGAATCCTGCAGACTGAAGAAGAAAAGAGAAAGGACAAACATTATCATGCTGACAAGGCTCCTGATCCATTTCTTCTGAAGTGTAATGTTAAGATATTCCTCCAAGGTCCTGAGGGCTGTTTTCTCTCCCGCCAGCACAACAGCTTCAGAGGCAACATGTACGTCATAAACTTTCCTGTAGAACCACGATGATTTGATGGACGGTTTTACTCTCGCCCTCTCCTCCAGTTTGCCGTAGAGAGACGAGATATACCTCTTTCCCCCTGTCAGCCATTTCTCGATTTTCCAGGCAGTCTTTTCTACAGCATTTTCAGGCTCTTCTGCCGTTGGCACACACTCTTTGACATCTTCTCCCAATCCGCCTTTGAACATCTCATCAAAGGCCGGAATGATATTCTCCGGACAAAGACTTCTTATTTCAAGAAGCTTCTCCTTCGAGTATGCAGAGACAGCCTTTACAATGGCCTTAATTGAAGTTGTAATGACAAAAATATCATCAAGAAGTCCTATCCCGACAATCGCATCGGGGATGGCATCAACAGGGAGAACAAGATAGAGCACAGGAACTGAAGCAAGGATTGCAACAGGAAGTCCCCAGACTTTGGGATGTTTGGCAATGAAGAACAGAACCTGGATTTTATTCCATATCTTCTCCAGTGCTTTCTTACCCTTATAATGTTTCTCAGCTTTCTCCTCAGCCAGGACGACATCGTCTACGCTGTAATTCTTCTCCCTCTCCTCTTTGATGGAGAGAGCAATTGAGGAGGCATCGGACATCTCCTTCTCGCTGAGCTTTCTTTCATTTCTTTTTTCAAAGAGCCTTAATCCCATAGCTCCATCTTATCCTCTTTTCGGGATAATCACCATTCAATTATTCCAAGTTGCAGACTCAAGGAAAAAGCTATTTTGCAAGTACGACGATTCCTCTGGCCGGTACAGAGATACAGACAGAGACGCTCTCCTTTTCGTAAATGAACTTCTCCCCGTCAAGAATCACCTTCCATTTACCTTCAGGGAGAGTTCCCAGGAAAGTCTCCTTAGTCGGATTAATAATTACTATTCCCTCTATTTCATTATCAAGAGAGTATGTGACAAAAATTGAATTGTTATCCCAGACTGCAGTTCTCACGTTACTGTTTCTAAGCCAATGGTAACGTTTTCTCATCTCCATCAGCTTCTTATACCATGAGAACATCCTCTCTTCATCCGAACCCTTCTCAATTTTGTTCCAGTCAAAGTTATTTATAGTATCGGGAGACTTGTAGCTGTTGCCGTCCCCATGTTTGGTCCTGAGAACTTCCTCTCCGGAGAGCATGAACGGCATACCGTTACTGACCATGATTATTGCAGCTCCCAGTCTGTTCATTTCAAGAAGCTCTTCCTTTGTTGCATCAGGGTTAGAGAGGGTCAGCTTGTCCCAGAGGGTATTGTTATCATGTGCCGACATGTAGTTCACAACCATATGAGAGCCCGAGCCATATACAGACTCTCCTCTTATTCCCATGGCAACCTTCTCGGCATTCATGCGGGAGCAGTCTCCGTTTATGTATCCCTTACCTGAAATTGTGAATACACTGCCCTTAAGTCCGTCACGGATAGTGTCATTGAAGACAGCAATGGCACCGGCAGCCCCTGCTGAAGCTTCAAGGGAGGAAACATTTGCCTGCCCCGCAAGGAGAGAATAGTCATATGCACATGGGCCGCCTGTCCACCCTTCCCCGTAGATAAGACACCTGGGGTTAAGCTTATGGAGAGCCTCCTCTATCTCCTTCATGGTCCTGATATCATGAACTCCCATGAGGTCGAATCTGAATCCGTCTATATGGTACTCAGTCGCCCAATAAAGGAGACTGTCAACCATGAACTTCCTGAACATTACCCTGTTGGAGGCTGTCTCGTTGCCGCATCCGCTTCCGTTGGAGTTGGTTCCGTCCGGGTTATAACGATAGTAATAGTGAGGAACTATTCTCTCAAAAGAGGAGTCTGTACTGTATGTGTGGTTATATACAACATCCATAACAACCCCGATACCGCTTTTATGAAGGGCCTCTACAGCCTCTTTGAACTCCCTTATTCTCACTTCCCCATGATAAGGGTCTGTGGAATAGCTTCCCTCAGGGGCATTGTAATTCTTCGGGTCATACCCCCAGTTATACTGTCCGTCTATAGCTGTCTCGTTTACTGTTGCATAATCAAAAACCGGAAGGAGCTGCACATGGGTAATACCAAGTCTTACAAGGTAATCGATACCAGTCGGAATCCCGCTTGAATTTCTGAGTCCACGCTCAGTGAATGCCAGGAATTTTCCCTTGTAGTCACTTTCTTCATTCTTGATTGAGAAATCTCTTACATGGGTTTCCCAGATAACAGCATCAGAATACTCCGACACAGTATTTACGAAGGTGTCGCTCCCGAAGCCGTCAGGATTAGTTCCTCTGAGATCAATCACCATTCCCCTGTTACCATTGACTCCAAGAGCCTTCGCATAGGGGTCAACAGCTTCTTTTTCACCAAGAGCATTTGTTATTGTATATGTATAGTAAGTACCGCTTCCACACTTCTCAGTCACACTCCAGACCCCATGGGATTCTCTCTCCATCGGGATGGATTTATATGGGGAACATAGGCTTCCGTCCCCGAAAAGATTGAGAGTGACAAGCCAGGCAGTCGGAGCCCACAGCTTGAAAAGAGTGGTGTCAGCAACGAGAGAAGCACCAAGGTCATCACCGGAATAGGTGAAATTATCAACAAAGAAGTCTGTGTCGAAGAATTCAGGGGTAAGGATCTCTTTCTCCCCGTCCCTGTCGAGCTCAAGCAAATATCTGCCGTCCTCCCCGATGATATCGCGGAGAGTAAGACAACATTTCCCCCTTTGTGATACGTCCTCTATATCCATCTGCTAACCTTTGTATTTCCGTTTATAAACCGTTTAATCTGGTCCCTGAGTGGACATTGTATCTTACAATGGCCTTTTCCTCCATATACAAACAGACAAAAAATCACTCACCTTCAGCCAACGCGAGATTAATG
>CAVIAZ010000135.1:0-4529 GCA_963640795.1 bacterium
GAAAGAGCAGACATTCAAAAGCACCGGATTTCTCCGGTGCAATTACTTCCATCAATTGAAAGCTTTAGTGAGAGCTGAAGCGAACTCGTTCGGATCCTTTGGAAGGATTCCTTCCTGGATAAGAGCCTGTCCCAGAAGGACGATGGAGAGGTTCTTCACACTCTCGTCATCCGTGCTCTCCTCAATCTTCTTCACAAGGGAGGAAGACGGGTTAATCTCAAGAATCGGCTTTACATCATCAACCGGACCTCCCATCTGCTTCATAAGGCGCTGCATCTCCATGGAAGGATCATTCTCGTCAATGATGACAGATGACGGAGCGTCCCCAAGACGTGAGGAGACAATGACCTTCTTGACTCTGTCACCGAGGGCAGATGCAATCCTATCTGCAAGCGGACTCTTTTCCTCATTTGCCTTCTTCTCTTCATCCGTTGCAATTTCATCAAGTGCATCCGAACGGTTGATAGCCTTGAGAGGAACTTTGTCATACTCGTAGACTGTGCTGATAACAAGTTCATCAATGTCTTCATCGAGGATGAGAACCTCATAGCCCTTGCTCTTGAAAGCCTGGACAACAGGGGAAGCCTTGAGAAGTTTCTCATTGCCACCTGCGAGGTAGTAGATAGCCTTCTGACCTTCCTTCATCCTGTCCTTATACTCCTTGAGAGAAACCCATCCTTCCTTTTCAGAAGAGTGGTATCTTACGATATCGAGGAGGAGATCCCTGTTTGCATAGTCAGAGTAGAGCCCTTCCTTGAGAGGACGGTTGTATTGTGTTATGAACTTGTCATAAAGCTCAGGGTTGTTCTCGCTGATTCGCTTGAATTCACCAAGAAGTTTCTTGACAGATCCGTTACGGATGGCTGCCATAATCCTGTTCTCCTGGAGAATCTCCCTGGAGACATTGAGAGGAAGGTCCTCACTGTCGATGACACCGCGAACAAACCTCAGATAAGGTGGAAGAAGCGTCTTGTCATCATCTGTGATATAGACACGCTTGACGTAGAGTTTCACACCCGGCTTGTAGTCAGCATAATTCATGTCGAACGGAGCCTTGGCAGGGATAAAGAAGAGCGTTGTGTACTCAGTTGTTCCCTCTGCCTTAGTATGGAGATAGAAGAGAGGATCCTCACTGTCGGAGTAGTTGTTCTTGTAGAACTCCTTGTAATCCTCATCCTTAAGGTCACTCTTATTTCTTCTCCAGAGTGCAGAGCATGAGTTAATCTGCTCGTTCTTGTGCTCGACAGTCTTCTTTGTCTCCCCGTTCTCATCCTTCTCATCTGTGTAATGTGTCTGGTCATACTCCAGGTAGATAGGATAAGCAACGTGGTCAGAATACTTCTTGATCAGGTTCTCCAGCGTCCAACGTGTTGCATAGGTTGAATCATCATCATTGAGATAAATCTTCACTGTAGAACCCTGCTCGGGACGTGAGCTCTTCTCAATTGAATAGCTTGTCTCCCCGTCAGATGACCACAGCCATGCGTCCTCCTCGCCAGCCTTTCTCGAGAGAACTTCAATCTTCTTAGCAACCATGAATGCTGAATAGAAGCCGACACCGAACTGGCCGATAAGGTTGGAATCCTTCTTTGCATCATCTGTCAGATTAGAAAGGAATTTCCTCGTGCCACTGGAAGCGATAGTTCCAAGGTCATTGTTGAGGTCCTCCTCATTCATCCCGATACCGTTATCGCTGATAGTGAGAGTCCTCTCCCCTTCCTCAGTGAACGAAATCTGGATTTTCGGGTCAAATGAGAATCCCTTGAGTGCCCCGTCAGTAAGTGACAGGTACTTAAGCTTATCTATAGCATCTGATGCGTTTGATATTAATTCACGGACAAATATCTCCTTATTTGAATAAAGGGAGTGAATCAAGAGGTGCAGAAGGTCCGCAACTTCTGTCTTAAACTTTTTGTTTGCCATATATTTCCTCCAAACATGAAAAAAGATAATAAGAGGAAAATAAAACGGCAAGATTTCATTGGCGAACTGTGCTATACTTCCCCCATGGATTTCTCAAGACCCGATAACGCAAGAAAAATTAACAGAATAAAGGTTCTCAATGCCCTCAGAAAGGGCAATCTGTCACGCGCAGAACTCTCAAGGGAACTTGTCATAAACAAAGTCTCCATTTCCGAAATAACAGATGCACTCATAAAAGAAGGCCTGGTTGAAAGTGGGGAGAAGGACAACACAACATCCGGGCGTCCTTCCACAAAGCTCGGCATCGCAAGGTCAAAGGGAAGAGTATTCTCCTTTGTTATATCATCATCGACAGTTACGGCTTCAGCATCCAACCTTATGGGACAGGTATTGAGATTCGAACGCTTTCCCAAAGACGAGAACATGCTCTCCACTGTAAGTTCCTTCGTCAAAAAGATGATTGCAGACAACCCGACTGTCTATGGCGTTACTATAATCAGCAATGACCGGGACGAACTTCCCGCATCCTTCTTCCCATGGCCGGTCATCTACTCCTCCCTTGTAGAAGCCCAGTCCAGGGCCGAGATGGAAACAGAGAAGAAGGAGAAAAGGCTCTACATATCGTGGGGAGACATAATCGAAAGTGCCTACCAGGAAAAGTTCCTGCATTATATACCATCATTCGGTCACATGAAGGTTGCCTCGGGAGTCCGCTGTAAATGTGGCTGTGATGGATGCCTTGATGCAGTTGCATCGGGAACCAGACTCAAAGAGATGACAGGAATTACACAATACAGGAGACTTACATCGGAAGAGAAAGGCCTCATAGCAATTGATGATGTCTCATCATACCTTGCATTCGCACTCTCGGAGGCAGTCCAGGCCTTGGGAGCGGAGAGTGTTGTGCTCACAGGCGAGATGGCAGCAATCCCGGACGACCTATGCGCCTCCATCAGCGACAAGCTACGATCCTCAATCCCCCTTACAAGGGAAGTAAAGGTCACAAAAGCAATCCGAGGTGATAAGGCAACCCTCGAGGGAGCGGGAATCATTGCACTTGACAGATTCTTCTACCACTCAGATATCCTTGAGAAGCTCAACGACCTCCAGAGTGAATTCTAGGCAAAAAAATACCGCGGGAATTAACCAGCGGCAACCTCCTTGTCCCCTGATAGGGAGTTACATATAAGTGCAACATGATGATTGTTCCACACTTTTCTGAAGCGTGCAAGAAAAAAGATTAGTCAATTTCATTTCACCTGCCGCTTACGGCTACATAATCAAGGCTGCTCGAAAATGAAAGGAGCAAGATAAATAGGACAGAGTGCAATCTGCCCGTCACTCCCGATATCTTTCTGGCTCAGAATATATGGACTGATAACCACAGATGAATATTTTGATACAAATGCATCAATTGATGCATGCTCTTTTGTCCTCGAACTCTTTACTTCAATCGGAACGGTTTTTGCCCCTTTCGTAATCAGAAAATCAATTTCATACGCATGCGTGCTGTTCTCTTTAGGCCATGTCATATAAAAGAGATCCCTACCTGACGATGCGATTGCCTGGGCTACAGTATTCTCATACAGATAGCCGAGATTCGCCGGAAGCTTATCTGAGAGCAGTTTTGCATACAACCGGGTGTCTGTCACACTTCCCGTTTTGAGTAATAGGGATACAAAAAGTCCGGTATCTGCAAGGTAAAGCTTGAACTTGTCCAAGTCTTTTCCCTGCAAAAGGGAGACAGACGGCTCAAGACAATTGAAGCAAGGAAGCACCGTTCTGGATGATATGAGGTCCGAAAGCAGTTCATAATCACTGCTTCTTCTCTTTTTGTTTATAGCCAGCCCTATCGAGTATCTTCTGGAATTACTTGCAAGCTGAGTAGGGATGGAATTGTACATCATGGAAATTCTCCCTGATGGGTCAATCTTAAAGAAATCCTCTTCATAAAGATTAATAATCATCCGTTTAACGACATCTATTTCCTGCGGAGACTGTTTCTCTATGTATGCCTCAACTGCCTGTGGCATTCCGCCAACCATCATATATATACGATAGTCATACATAAGGGCCCTGTTCACTGCCTGACCGAGAGGTCCCCCTGCAAGGAAAGCCTCCCTCAGGAGAGCGTAATTATCTTTCCCTACAGCCCAGGAGAATTCCTCATAATCCATAGGATAAACAGGGATTCTGTATTCTTCAGATGGTATTACGATACCAGTCACATTCTTCTTTATGGAAAGAAGCGAACCAGTTTCGATATAATCATACCTGCCGTCTGCCACCAGATATTTTATGGCCTGACGAACCTTCGGCTGAAGTTGAATCTCATCGAATATGATGACAGACTTCCTGTTATGAAGAGTGATTCCTGTGACAGCCTGGAGCTGGAAGAAAAAAACATCAAGTTTTGAAATTGAAGAGAATACTTTCAAGAGGTCATCTGAGATATTTGCAAAGTCGATTTTGATGTAACTGAGGTATTCACTCTTTGCAAATTCCTCTGCTATGGTGCTCTTCCCAACACGTCTTGCTCCCTCGAGCAAGGCAGCATATTTCCCGCTATACTTCTCTTTCCATCTTTTGAGTTGCTGGGTCGCTTT
>CAVIAZ010000136.1:0-4518 GCA_963640795.1 bacterium
AAAACAGCCCCACATCACTGCAGGGCCGGATCATATAGTTAAGAATCCTTACTTTTTCAGGTTTATAACCGACTTATCGTAGTCAGATGGAGCATCAAAGCCAAGGAAGTTCATGAGAGTTGCCGGGATTGATGAGATTCCCAGGCCGGCATTGAGCTCGAGGGAATATTCTCCCTTGTACTCCGGGTCATATATGATACATGGGACAAGATTGAGGGAGTGGCTTGTCTTCGGTTTTGGCTCTCCGTTCTCCTTCATCTTGACAGAACCGTCCTTACCATGTTCATACATGTCATCTGCATTACCATGGTCAGCTGTAACAATCATGACTCCACCAGCCTTCTCTATTGCATGCTTCAGTCTTCCTATCTGAAGATCCATTGCCTCCATTGAGCAGACTACTGCCTCATAGACACCTGTATGGCCTACCATATCACCATTGGGGAAGTTAAGTTTGATAAGATCCCACTTTCCACTCTCTATCTCCTTGATAACCCTGTCTGTGATATCGGCACACTTCATCCATGGTCTTTCTTCGAACGGGACGATATCGGAAGGAATCTCGACATAATCTTCAAGCTTGTCATCAAACTTGCCTGACTTGTTTCCATTGAAGAAATATGTGACATGTCCGAACTTCTGTGTTTCAGAAATGGAGAACTGCTTCATACCGCTTGCACAGAGGTACTCTGCCATTGTCCTGTCGATTGCCGGTGGCGAAACAAGATACTGTGAAGGGATATGCAAATCCCCGTCGTACTCCATCATGCCGGCATACTCGACAGCAGGAACTCTCTTCCTATCAAATTCCTTAAGGTCTTTTTCCTGGAAAGCACGGGAAATCTCAATTGCTCGGTCTCCACGGAAATTGAAGAGGATGACCGAGTCTCCGTCCTCGATTGTCCCGACCGGCTTGCCGTTCTCTGCAATGACGAACGGAGGAAGATCCTGGTCGATTGCACCTGTTTCCTTCCTTAATGTCTCAATTGCCTCATGGGCAGAAGCAAAGTAACGGCCCTCCCCGAGAACATGTGTCTCCCATCCTTTTCTCACCATGTCCCAGTTTGCATTGTACCTGTCCATGGTGATTACCATTCTTCCGCCACCTGAAGCAATCTTTGCATCAAATGTACCATCCGCTGAAAGCCCGGAGAGGAACTCGGCAAAGGGATCAAAATAATCCAGTGCAGACATCTCGCCCACATCCCTGCCGTCCAGAAGGGCATGTACCCTTACCTTCTTCACACCTTCTTTCTTGGCTTCAACAACCATGGCTTTCAGGTTATTTATATGGGAATGGACATTACCATCACTTAAAAGCCCGATGAAATGAAGAGTCGAATTGTTCTTTTTAACATTCTCTACAAGCTTCTTCCATGTATCTCCCTGGAACATCTTTCCAGAATCAATTGACGAGGCGACAAGTTTTGCCCCCTGATCGAAGACCCTACCGCATCCCATTGCGTTATGTCCGACTTCACTGTTTCCCATATCAGCATCACTGGGAAGCCCTACAGCTGTACCATGTGCCTTGAGTTTAGTCCACGGGCAGGATCCATAAAGTTTGTCCAGGTTCTGTGTTACTGCATTTGCAACAGCATCACCCTCCTTGAACTTGCCGAATCCGACACCGTCCATAATGACCAGCATAACAGGTCCGCGTCTTCTGATTATCCCGTTTTTATTTAAAGGTTCTACCATATTTGACTCCTTTGAGAGATTTTCTCCCGGTATTTTTTCTATTCTAGTCTCTTTTTAAGGGGCTTGTCGCTTCCTCAAGCCACGGTTTTGTCTCCTCGAAGACATAATCTATAAGCTGATCCCTGACCCACTGGTGATAAGCATCTATCTGTGCTATTTCAACATCAGTCAGATATCTTACATCTATGAGTTTCCTCTCGTATGGAACCATTGAGAGAATCTCAAAATTATAGAATTCTCCAAACTCGCTCTCTGCATAACTCTGGCATGCGATGAGGTTCTCTATCCTGATTCCATACCTTCCGGCCTTATAGACTCCCGGTTCATCTGAAATAACCATCCCGGTCTCCAGAGGAACATCTATGAGGCGTGCAGAAATATTCATAGGACCCTCGTGAACATTGAGCCTGCAGCCAACACCATGTCCTGTTCCATGCATATAAGTCTCTGTTGAACACCACAAAAACTGCTTTGCAAGTACATCCAGATGAGTCCCGAGTGTTCCCTTGGGGAAAATCTGACGGGCAAGGGCAAGATGGCCCTTCAGAACAAGGGTATAATCCTTTTTCTGTGCTTCTGTTGCCTCTGCACCAAAAAGAAGCGTCCTTGTCAGATCTGTTGTCCCGAACTCGAACTGGCTACCTGTATCGAGAACAAGTAGTCCCTGTCCTTCAACTTTCTTATCTGTCTCAGGAGACGGGCTGTAGTGAACGACAGCACCATGTTCATTGAATGCAGATATAGGTTCAAATGACGGACCGAGGTATCCTTCCATCTTCTTTCTCTCATCCTCAAAGCGTCGGGCAATTTCAAGTTCGGTATAAGAGCCGAGGGGATCAATACCAGCCATGAAGTTGGCAAATGCAACACCATCGAGGAAGTGTGCCCTACGCATACCCTCCATCTCGACAGGGTTTTTCCTTGCCTTAAGATTTGTTGTGATAGCTGTATCGTCCGTATTTTTCTTTTTGCGGAGAATATCGATGAAGGAACATGAAACCTTCTTTGAGGAGTAAAGTCCCTTACCCTTCTTCGCAAGCTCCGCAAGATCTTTCTCAGCATCTTCGTAAGGGCGTATCTCGAAGTCCTCGCTCACCTTCTTCAGGAGGTCTTTGTCAAAACGTTTCTTGTTTACAAAAAGAACAGCCTTTGTAAAAGAAATAAACGCATATGAGATGAATACAGGATTGCAGGGGATATCATCTCCACGGAGATTAGTCAGCCATGCGATATCATCAATGGAGGAAATAAACGTCCACTCGACTTCCTTCTGCCTCATCTTAAGCCTGACGAAGTTGATCTTTGCCGCCCTGGTAAAACCGGCATATTCATCCTTCATGCTTACGCATTTTGAGAATGGAAGAGCAGGTCTGTCCTTCCAGACCTTCGCAAAGTAATCATCTGTTAGGACAAATGAAACCCTTTTATCCTTCAGCTTGCCCCCCATAGTCGTATAATCGTCAATCGATATGGTCGCTCTGTCCACGCCGACCTTATCGCCAGCATTCATATTTTTGCAGAGCCAGTCAATTGGAGAATCAACATCCTCCAAACCTTCTTTCATGAGGATATACTCACTGCCCTTGATTTCCTCTTCTCCCTGCAGGTAATAACGGGAATCAACCCAGAGGAGAGCTTTGTCCAGTGTAATAACCACAGTACCGGCAGATCCGGAGAAGCCGGAAATAAATTCCCTCGTTCTCCATCTGGAAGCTACATACTCACTCTGGTGCGGATCGGTGCCAGTTACATACCAAGCATTCAATCCGTCCTCCCTCATTCTCTTTCTGATTAGTTCAACTCTTTCGTTTATCATTATTTCTTTTCCTTATTACATTGCTGACAACCAATAAAAGGATTCCGCATAAGACCATCAGGAAACAGAACACCTGCCCCTTTGATATGTTCCCCAGCCCCTCGAAGAGGTATATGTTGTCGCTCTTCTGGCCAAAAGAGAGAACATATCCTAT
The DNA here is from genome assembly GCA_963640795.1 of bacterium. Classification (GTDB taxonomy): domain Bacteria; phylum Spirochaetota; class Spirochaetia; order Sphaerochaetales; family Sphaerochaetaceae; genus Ornithospirochaeta. The sequence continues at coordinate 3,672 of CAVIAZ010000136.1, forward strand.
GTCTGCATCAGGCTGTCTGAAATACTCAATTACAAATCTTATACAACCATATCCTATGAGATAGAATGACAGAATCGTCCCGTCTGCCTGGTTATTTTTCTCTTTTATCTTTCTTACAACCAGCCACAGGAACAACCCAAGAACAATCCCTTCGAAGAAAGCTTCAAACAGCTGACTTGGCCAACGGGGAAGGTTAACATAATCACCCAGTACATACTCAATGCCAAGTTTGTCTGCTGTATCTCTCACCCATTCTATTGATGTGCTGAATCTCTGTGCGTCAGGGAAAACCATACCAATCTTCGAAGTAGTTACCCTTCCATAAAGCTCACCATTGAAAAAATTCCCGAGTCTTCCCCATGTATACCCGAGTGGAATTGACAGAGCCACATGATCAGCAAGTTTCAGAAAGTCCAGCTTCTTTACCTTTGCAAATATTACCCCCCCTATGAAAGCACCGATTACGCCCCCGTGATAACTCATTCCCGGTAGCCCAACAAACTTTCCATTTCTAAACGGCCAGAAAATCATATAAGGATGAGTCAGATAATAAACAGCATCATCATAAAAGAAGCAGGAGCCAAGCCTTGCTCCGACAAGAAGAGAAATAACAGCCACAAGAAAGAAATCATCGTATGTTTCCTTTTTGCTTCTGGGCAGGTTCCTGTCATTCCTGATGGAGCGCAGATAAAGATAGTAGGCTGTGCCGAACGCAAAGATGTACATTACAGCATACCATCTGACAGGCAACCCCTCAATTACATACGGGCTGATCCAATCCGGATAATCAACAAACAATACCATGAGAGGAGTATACTCTTTTAGATTTCTTTGAACAATTCTCAGT
>CAVIAZ010000137.1:0-4489 GCA_963640795.1 bacterium
TTTTTCTACTTATGGCTATCAATAAGCCGATGACTGTCAAAACAATCATGATTATTTCATGATCCGTCACAGGCACATCCTCTTCAACATTACTGGTGAATCGGGAAGTAACACTCCCGATTTTTAATAAGCCTGCCGGAAGAAAAAAGACTCCGGTGAAGCTTCAACCAGAGTCCTCATTATCATGCCTTGAACCGCTTTATACTTAATGCTTTACCCGTCTCTGTATCGACTTCGATGATGACGCCGTCCATTGTCCCGGTACCGTCTGCCACTTCACTCCGAATCGGGAGCTGTGTCAGCTGTCTTTCAATCGATTTTTCAACCTTTGAGCCTATAACTGCACCATGTACTCCTGTCAGTCCTATGTCTGTTATATAAGCAGTCCCTCCAGGAAGAATCTTCTCGTCCCTTGTCTGGATATGAGTGTGAGTCCCGACAACTGCTGAAACTGTTCCATCCAGGAAGAATGCTAGGGCCTCTTTCTCTTCTGTGCTCTCAGCATGGAAGTCAACAAAGATAATCGGGGTTGTCTTTCTTATATTCCTGACAATTGCCTCTGCTTTTCTGAATGGATCATCTGTGTCGGGAAGTTCGACTCTGCCCTGCAGGTTCACCACTCCAATCTTCACATCACCGCAACTCTTGACTGCAAAGCCTTTTCCGACGCACGGCTCGGGATAGTTAGCAGGCCTAAGAATATCATCCTGGGAGTCCATAAGAGCAAATATCTCATCTTTCTGCCAGATATGGTTTCCGCTCGTAATCACGTCAACGCCATATGTTTTCATTTTATTATAGTTGTCTATTGTGATCCCGAACCCATCTGCAGCGTTCTCGCCATTACAGATGACAAAATCTATTCCGTTATCTTTAATTGCTGAAGAGAGCCCCAAAAACAGGGCTCCCAAACCAGCATCACCTGAAACGTCTCCCAAAATCAGGACACGCAGTGTTCTGTCTGTCACTTTGCATACTCCACAACACGTGTCTCTCTGATGATGGTAACTTTAATCTTTCCAGGATACCTCAGCTCCGCTTCAATTCTTTCTGCGATATTCTGGGCTATTTTCTTTGCACCTTCATCCGACACAGTGTCACTGTTCACCAGTATTCTTAATTCTCTTCCTGCCTGGATGGCAAAGGCATTCTCAACACCTTCAAAACCCTTGGCAATTCCCTCAAGGGACTCAAGTCTCTTTATGTAGTTATCCAGAGACTCACGTCTTGCACCCGGGCGGGCAGCAGAGATTGCATCAGCAATCTGGACAATGATGGCCTCAATGCATGTAGGCTCAACATCGTTATGATGGGCAAGGACACAATTGACGACCTTGCTGTCCTCCCCGAGTCTCTTGACGAGCTCTCCACCAATTTCGGCATGGTTAGCCTCGCTCTCGGTCTCTGCTCCCTTTCCAATATCATGAAGAAGACCGGCCCTCATTGCAAGCTCGCTGTCAGCACCGACTTCAGAAGCAATCATGCCAGAGAGAATAGCCACTTCCTTAGAGTGCAGAAGCACATTCTGACCATAGCTTGTCCTGAAATGGAGTCTGCCGAGGGCTCTTATCATCTCGGTTCCCATATTGTGAATACCAAGGTCAAAGACAACCTTCTCGCCTTCGTCCACAATAATTCTTCCAATTTCCTTGCTGACTTTGTTGACGACTTCCTCGATTCTTGCCGGATGGATTCTTCCGTCCTGGACAAGACGCTCGAGGGCAACACGTGCAATTTCCTTTCTCACAGGATCAAAACAAGAAATGACCACCGCTTCCGGGGTGTCATCAATGATAATGTCGACTCCTGTCAGAGTCTCGAGGGTACGAATGTTACGTCCTTCTCTTCCGATGATTCTTCCCTTCATTTCATCAGACGGAAGGGTCACGGATGTTGTCGTCATCTCACCGGAAACTTCGGTTGCCAGACGCTGGATAGACGTGATAATAATATCACGGGCCTTTTTGTCCGCCTGAAGCTGCGCTTCCTGCTCAATCTTGTTGACATAGACGAGGCCGTCATGTTCAGCCTTCTGCTTCATTTCCTCAATGAGAATGTTCTTCGCATCCTCCTTGGTCATCTGAGCTACCTTTTCGTACTCGGCGTCTAAGTCAATTTCCCTTTTCTCTACCTGAGACTCTCTATCTTTGAGAGCCTGCTCTTTCTCTCCCAGTTGTCGCGTTACGGAGTCATTCTCCTGCTGCTTACGCTCAAGATTTTCTTCCTTTTGCTGCAGTCTTCTTTCACTTTTCTGCAGTTCAGCTCTTCTGTCGCGGGCTTCACTCTCCTGCTGCTGCTGTTCCTTAAGTAGTCTGTCCCTTGTCTCAAGGATAATCTCCTTAGCCTTTGCCTCAGCATTTTTTGAAGCATTTTCTTCGAGGACCTTAGCCCTCTGTTCAGCGGAAGTTAATTTCAACTTCGCATATATGCAACGGCCTGTAAAACCGATAGCAATACCTGCAATTCCAACCAAGAGATACCACAATACTGCCATATTGCTTACCTCCTGCTTCAAATATTATTAGTTATATAAAATATTGAATCAAATTGTAACTCTATGTCAAGGCAAAGAAAAACCGCCACTTTACGTGACGGCAGAAGGTTTTCACCTTCAGTGGCAATGCCACTTTAAGCGAGCTTTAACCCGCTCGGATGATTACTTGTCAGCCTTTTTGGCTTTCTTATCATCCTTCTTTTCAGCCTTTTCCTCTTTCTTTGTCTTTTCGACCAGTTCGAGGATTACCATTTCAGCTGCATCCCCCTGTCTGTAACCAGTCTTGAGGATTCTTGTATAACCGCCCTTGCGGTCAGCGAATAATGGGGCGATGTCCTTGAAGAGTTTGTTGACTACATCTTCATCATAGATGCTCTTTGCAATCTCTCTGCGGTTAGCGACTGAGTCAACCTTTGCGCGAGTGATCATTTTTTCAGCCATCTTTCTTACTTCAAGAGCCTTTGCTTTTGTGGTCTCAATTCTCTCATATCTGAAGAGAGATGTGACCATGTTGCGCTTAAGAGCCTTTCTCTCGGATCCCTTACGTGATAGCGCGTTGAAACCAATCCTATGCTTCATTTTCTACTTCCTTATTTTCTGGAACTTTTATTGAATTCTTCAAGACAGTGAAGTCTGTGGTGCCAAGAGCAAGTCCCCATTCTCTGAGTTTTTCCTTTATCTCAGAGAGAGACTTCTTACCGAAGTTTCTTGTCTTGGTAATTTCATCTTCTGTCTTCTTTGCAAGGTCCCCGATAGTCTTGATACCTGCATTCTTCAGGCAGTTAGAGGAACGGACAGTCAGCTCTAACTCCTCAACAGGAGTATCAAGAAGTCTCTTAACCTTTTCTTCTTCCTCATCAACTTCTTCTGTTGTACAAATCTTGTCTTCATCGAAGTTGATAAAGATAGTGAAGTGCTCCTTAACAATCTTGGCAGCCTCACCAAGTGCATTCTCAGGTGTGATTGTCCCGTCTGTGTAGATGTCAAGAATCAGCTTTTCATAGTCAATTCTCTCACCGACCCTGCACGGCTCGATTGCATATTTTACTCTCTTGATTGGAGAATAGAATGCATCGATTGCAATTGTTCCGGGTTCCTCGGAATACTTTTCATTCATTTCAGAAGGAACGTACCCGCGGTTGAGGTCAATCTGGACCTCCATCTCAAGATCACAGTCCGGCATCATAGTCATGATAACCTGGTCTTTGTTTGTAACGAAAACCTGATCACGCTCGAAGTCTGCACCTGTAATTACACCAGGTCCCTTGCACTGTAGAGTAAGGATAGTGCCTTCACTTTCCTCTGGCATTCCGATATGGAGCTTCTTAATTGCTGCGATGATATCAGAAATATCCTCACTTACGCCCGGAAGCGGTTCGAACTCTGAAGTCACGACATGGGGAGTCTTGTTCTCTCCCTTGAATGTAGTGAAACGGATAGCAGAAACTGCATAGCCCTGGATAGAGGAAAGAAGAACACGGCGGAGTGTGTTTCCGACTGTTGTTCCGAAGCCTTTCTCGAAAGGATATGCGACAAACTGACCATACTCGTTTGTACTGACAGTGTTCTCAGAGGTGATTCCTGAAGGTCTCTTAAAACCTTTAAGAAGATTTTTTCTTGCCATGGTTACTCCTATTATTATGCTGTCAAACAGCTTTTCTGCGGGGAAACTCCCCGCAGATACTCATCAGACACGGCGTGTCTTACGAGGACGACAACCGTTGTGTGGGATTGGGGTAACGTCTCTAATTGAGCGAACCTTAAGTCCGAGAACACCGAGGGTCCTGATAGCACCCTCACGGCCAACGCCTGGTCCCTTAACAAAAACGTTTACTTCCCTCAGGCCGAAGTCCATAGCCTTCTTGCCTGCGGTCTCACATGTTGTCTGTGCAGCATAAGGAGTAGACTTCTTGGCACCTCTGAATCCGAGGCCACCGGCAGAAGCCCAGCTGAGTGCGTTTCCGGCAAGGTCAGTAAAAGTAATGATTGTATTGT
>CAVIAZ010000138.1:0-4480 GCA_963640795.1 bacterium
AGAAGAAATACCCTGACTCGATAAAAGAGTACACGGACAACATTCTCCTTGTGGGAATCAACTACGACAAGAAGACGAAGAAGCACGAGTGCAGAATTGAGAAGCTCTGAGCACATATCCACTGACATATCGTGCTTTGACAGCTAAGACATATTGAGCGTACATTCTTTACAGAAAGAAGGGCTTTTGATAAATAGTTGACCTCGTAAGTATTCAATTTATTCTACGTTTAGCTATTATCTCATAGTCAGACCCTTTTTCAACATTACAGGTGACTCGGGAAGGATATACAAAATCTTCTTCTTTTTGTGGACAGGAGATATGATATTTGAGTTACCACCATACTACCCCTGTTTGCTTGAGGGATTACACATTGTCTTTTTGCTTGATGGTAACTAAACCATTTATTGAGGCTGCGGGTTTGATGAACATATCCTCGGAAGAAAGTTTGATTTAAATTGTTGCAATCTGTAATTAAATTACATATAATACAGTCGTATTTGTAACTATTATACAGAAAGCGGGTGACGACATGCTAAGAAAAATCAGATTCAAAAACTATAAGTCTTTTACAAGGGAAACGGTGATTAGTCTTGAAAAAACAAAACTGGCAATCCTTGAAGACAGCAATACCGAGAACGGCATTCTGAAGGGATGTGCATTCTTCGGGGCAAATGCATCAGGAAAAACCAATGCCCTCAATACGATTTCATTATTGCTGGATCTCCTTTTTGCTAATGCTACTGCAGACTTATCGGGTGTGGTGACCCTCTTTAATAATGAGAAAACAGCATACTTTGAATATACATTTTTGTTTGATGAAGGGGAGATTGTTTATTTCTTTGAGGTCGACAGAAAAGGCCGTTTTGTAAAGGAGACACTCGACATAGGTAAAGAGAGAGTTCTCACAAGACTTCTCAACTCCGCTGAGTCCCTGATAACAGAGAACAGAACATACGGAAAGGATGACATAGACGAGAACACTCTTTTTTTAAGAAGTATTTACTTCAATACAAAGTTTGCTTCGTACCCTCTGTTGAAGAAATGGTTTGACTTCCTTTCCAAGTCTATATACATAAATGTGGGTCAGAGACGTGTTATCTCATATGGACAGAAGGTTGAAGAACTTATGCTCCAGACCTATCTTGATAATCATGGAGACAGGGAGATAAATGAATTTTTGAATGCATTTGATTTCCCCTATGTCATATCATACAGGAAAGCAGGTGGTGAGATTGACTCATCATTTGAAAACAGGCTTTCATTCATAAGAAAAGAACTGCCACCTGTAGTATTCAGAATGGAGTCCTACGGAAATCAGATTCTCCTTATGCTTCTTCCTGCTGTGATATCTCAGATAAAGAACAATTCGATGCTTATAATAGATGAATTCTCGAGTGGGCTACACAATAGTCTTGAGGAACTTCTTATAAGATATGTGTACAAACGGTCTTCCTCCCAGCTCTTCTTCGTCTCTCATTCAACTAACCTCCTGAAGACGAGCCTTATCAGACCTGACCAGATTTATTCGGTGGACTTTGACGGAGAGGGGAGTTTCCTTAAGAAGTTCTCAGATGAACATCCGAGAGAGTCACAGAACCTGGAAAAGATGTACCTTGCCGGAGTGTTCGGAGGAATACCGATTTATGACAGATCTCATCTTGATCCGTAATTTATTCAGAATCCTGGCTGTAGAGACTGTGAGAAGAGAAAAAAGAAGGAGCTGCTTTTCACAGCCCCTCTCTTCTCAAAGTGCGAAGAATGATGAGAAGAAGTCAATGAGCGTCTTCACATCCTCCGTTCCTGCTGTCTCGTAGCTGGAGTGCATTGCAAGTTGTGCCACTCCGATATCGGCTGTAGGAATAGAGACCTTCTCTGTAGAGAGATTACCGAGAGTAGATCCTCCGGGAAGGTCACTGTGATTGAAGAATATCTGGTACGGGATATTGTTCTTCTCAAGGAGAGTTCTTACAAAGGCCCCGGTTTCAGCATTGGTTGTATACTTCTGGGAAGCGGCATACTTTAGAAGTACCCCGCCGTTCATTCTCGGCCTATTTGTTATATCACTCTTCTCGGGGTATGCGGGATGAACGGCGTGACCGTTGTCTGCACTGAGCATGAATGATGAGGAGAGTGCCATGAACTTCTCCTCGGTGTTCCACCCCAGGGAGAGTGCAATCCTCTCAACTGTTGCATTTAGAAAATCAGAAAGAGCTCCCTGTCTTGTGCCGCTTCCTGTCTCCTCGTTGTCAAAGAGGGTGACCATGTTGATGGAAGAATCACTTCCACTGGAGAGAAGTCCCCTCACGGCAGTGTATGCACATTCAAGGTCATCAATCTTTGGAGAGGAGAAGTATTCACCGTTTACACCGGAGAAAAACGCAGGTGTATTGTTATAGAGGAATAAATCGTAGTCGATGATATCATCCGCATCACAATTACATTCATCACTGATTACCTTCATGAAATCAACATCACTGTCACCAAGGAGGGGAAGCATCTCCTTCTGAGGTGATATCTTCCAACCGTTATTTGCCTCCCTGTTCTGGTGGATGGCAAGGGAAGGGATTACAAGGTTGAGTTTATCCTTGAAATCTACAAGGGTTTCTCCCTTCTTAGTAAATACTCTTCCAGCTACTGAAAGCGGACGGTCGAACCAGGTATAAATGAGTAATCCTCCGTATGTTTCAGTATTCAGCCTTGACGGGACACCACTTGCGCTTACAACAGGATTCCACTTGATCTTGAAACATGGGGAGTCTGTGTGTGCTGCAACAATATGGAAGGATGTGGGATTATCGGGAATGGTGAATGCAATGAGCGCAGAGGATGCACGCTTTACAAAGTACTTCCCGCCTCTTTTTACGTTGAAAGGTTTCTTCTCCTCAAGTTCTGTGAAACCATTATCAATAAGAATCCCCCTTATATTTTCCACAGCGTGGAACGGTGAGGGGGACGATGAAATATAATCAATAAGTTCTTCTGCTTTTAATTGTCTTTCTTTTTCCATACCGGAAGTATGACACAGTGTAAGCTATTTGTCATTGAGTTTGATTCCCTTGGTCTTCCACTTACCGCTGAGGAGCCTGGGGTAGAAGACGGCAACTCTTACGACCCAGTCAAGCCACATACCCATCTGGGTACCAAGGAGACCGAGACCGAAGTAGACACCGAGGATGTGGGCAAAGAATACACGGCAGATCCACATATCGAGAATGGCGGTAACCATGACAAGCTTCACATCTCCAGCAGCGTGTAGGATATTCGGAGTAACGAATGCAAGAGACCAAATAAGACGGCATACACAGTCAATCCTGACAGTCTGTATGGCAATTGAAGTGGCTTCAGACGAAAGACCATAGAGGGAGACAATTGTCGGGGTGAAGATGAAACAGAGCCCTCCTGTGATGGACATACATAAGGTTGAGATCCTGATAAGTTTTCTCGAGTAATACATCGCCTCATCGTAGAGGTGGCCTCCACAGCACTGTCCGATTACAGTGATGGAAGCGAGTGAGATTGCGTTACCCGGGATATCGATCAAGGTCTCGAGGTTGTTGAAGACAGCGTAGGCGGCAATGCTGGCCGTGCCGAAGGAGGCAATAGTTGAGGCGATGAGGATCTTTCCAACATGGAAGAGACACTTCTCGGTCCCTGTCGGAATAGCCTGGCTCAGGATCATCTTCGATATCTTACCATTGAAATTAACCTTCAAAGGGGAGGGGATATAAAGATCTTTAGATGTGTCACACACCACAATGAACATAATGACAGCACCGACAACACGGGAGATACATGATGCAATACCGACACCAAGAGCCCCCATATTGAAGGAGAAGAGGAAGATTGCATTACCTATTATATTAATAATGTTAACAATGATGGACACATTCATTGTGATACTGCTTCTACCCATAGATCTGCTGATGGCATTGGAAGCACTCATCACAGCATAGAAAGGCATGCTGATGAGAATAGGGATGGAGTAGGCGATGGCAGAGTCAAATACATCCTTCTCAATGGAACCATAGATGAAGTCGATGGTCTCATTACGGAAGAGAAGAAGGAGCCCCGATGTCACAATAGAGATAACCAATACCAGGTTTATAAGCTGTTTGCAGCTCTCCCTGGCCCTTTCCTTCTCCCCCATGCCCAGTAGCTGGCAGGCAACGACGCTCCCGCCTGTGGCGAAGGCCATGATCACCTGGATGAGAAGATTCTGGATGGTGTTGACGCAGCTGACGCCGCTCACAGCAGCCTCCCCAGCCTGTGCAACCATTAAGGTATCTGCAATACCAACAGCAACAGAGAGGGCAGTATCTGCAACAAGGGGGAGAATGAGGGCCCTGAGGTATCTGTTATCGAAAGGGAGGGAGGACTTATCGATAGACATAGAGACTTCCCTCCAGAGAAAAACCAACACAACACAAAACAATGCAATTCATAATAAGTGGATTATAGTGAAAGAAGAGAATTAGTC
>CAVIAZ010000139.1:0-4379 GCA_963640795.1 bacterium
CTACTTCAAACAATTATTGAAGTTCATGAAGCCCTGGAACTACAACCAAAACAAGATATAGGTACAATATTATACAATATTTAATTATTATGTATCTTTTTACAGCTATAACTTGCTAAATTCTCTATAAAAACCAATATTTAGCAGTTTATAAAAATATAACTTGCTAAATCATCTACTTTTTAGCTTTGACAGCAACTTTTATTTGTTTTATCCTCAGTTTGAGGTGAGAAGAAATGCTCGTCGGTAGAAAAGATGAAATAAGAACACTTGAGAGACTTTACAGAAGCGGGAATGCAGAGTTTGTAGCTGTCTACGGACGGCGCAGGGTGGGGAAGACATTTCTAATAGGTGAAACCTTCAAGGATCGTTTAACTTTCATGCATACGGGACTGGCTCCAATGGAAAGTGAGTCTGACAGTCTCCTCAATGCCCAACTTGACAACTTCTATACATCCCTTATCAGAAAAGGTAGTGACAGCATGAAAAGGCCTCAGTCATGGTTTGAAGCATTTCTCCGGCTTGAGGAATACCTTGAAAAGTCAGACAACGGCACAAGGCAGTTAGTCTTCTTTGATGAGCTTCCGTGGCTGGACACACCGAAATCGGGTTTTATGCAGGCATTTGAAGCTTTCTGGAATTCATGGGGCTGCCACAGGGACAACCTTATGGTCATTGTATGTGGGAGTGCCAATTCATGGGTCCAGGACAATCTCATCAATAACCATGGTGGTTTATACAATAGACTGACATACATCATGAAACTTTCTCCCTTCACTTTGGGAGAATGTGAGGAGTTCCTGAAATCAAGAAACGTGAAGCTTTCACGATATGACATAACCCAATGCTATATGATTTTTGGAGGAATTCCCTTCTATCTCAGAGCATTGGATCCTGAGTTGAGCCTTGCACAGAATATCGACAAGCTGTTCTTCAGACACAATGCACCATTTCATGATGAATTCGAGAGACTGTTTAATTCCATGTTCACAACCCCGGAGAAAGAAAAGTCAATAGTATCTTTTCTTTACACGCAGCGAAGTGGATATACTCGGGATGAAATCTCAAAGGGAACCGGCATAGCAAACGGAGGCGGACTGACTAAATATCTTAATGCCCTGATTGAATGTGATTTCATAACCAGGTATGTTCCCTTCGGAGCAAACAGGAAAGAAGAGCACTACAGGCTCATAGACCCGTTCTGCATGTTCTATCTCCATTTCAAGGGAAGAAACAGCGAGTATTGGGAACAGAATACAAACTCGCATGAGCTCTCATCATGGAGAGGATTTGCATTCGAGAATGTCTGCTTCAACCATATCCCGCAGATCAAGAAGGCATTGGGAATATCAGGAGTCAGCACAACAGAGTCTGGATGGGTCAAAAAGGGAGACGGCACAGCCGGAATGCAGATTGACCTTCTGCTTAACCGCGCTGACAATGTCATAAACATGTGCGAGCTCAAGTTCTACAGCGATGATTTCACTGTCGATAAAACATATTACAGAAAACTGCTCTCACGCACAGAAGAGCTCTCCCAGCTCGTAAGTCGCAAGACGGTGATAAGAAGTACCCTTATTACCACATTCGGTCTTGCAGATAATGAGTACAGCTCAATCTTCACAAATGTAATAACACTTGACGATCTCTTTGACTGAAACATTACATGGCTGTTTCTCCGTAAAAAGAACAGGGCGTGACTTATGCCACGCCCGGGATAGTATTTTCTTATCCTTAATTCTTCTTGCTGAGATACTCGTCAATAGCCTTTGCAGCTGTCTTACCTGCACCCATAGCAGAGATGACAGTAGCAGCACCTGTTACAGCGTCCCCGCCAGCATAGACTCCCTCACGTGATGTGAGACCATCCTCGTTGACGATGATTCCGCCGTGAGCATTAACCTCGAGTCCCTTTGTCGTGTTCTTGATAAGCGGGTTCGGACTTGTTCCGATTGCGATAACGACTGTGTCGACATCAAGTTCGAATTCACTTCCAGGAATTGCAACCGGTCTTCTCCTGCCCTTCTCATCAGGCTCGCCGAGTTCCATCCTGATGCACCTGAGCCCTGTGACAAATCCGTTCTTGGGATCTCTGGGGTTATCGGGATTATTGTAGCCGAGAACTTCAACAGGGTTATTGAGAAGTTTGAAGTCAATTCCCTCTTCCATTGCATGCTCGACCTCTTCCTTTCTTGCAGGAAGTTCCTCAAGGGAACGTCTGTATACAATGTAGACATGTTCCGCACCAAGACGCAGAGCAGTCCTTGCAGCATCCATTGCAACGTTACCGCCACCTACGACAGCGACCTTTCCGCCCTTCATGATAGGAGTATTAGGATCATCCTTATAAGCCTTCATGAGGTTGCTTCTTGTAAGGAATTCATTTGCTGAATAGACACCCTTGAGTGACTCTCCCGGAATATTCATGAAGTTCGGTAGTCCGGCTCCGGAACCTACAAACACTGCTTCATAGCCCATATCGAAAAGCTCATCAATGGTAAGTGTCTTACCTATGACCACGTTCGTGTCGATATCGACTCCGAGAGCCTTGAGGCCATCAACTTCCTTGGCAACGATTGACTTCGGGAGTCTGAACTCCGGAATACCGTAGACGAGAACACCGCCTGCTGTATGGAGAGCTTCAAATACAGCAACCTTATAGCCTTTCTTGGCAAGGTCGCCTGCACATGTGAGACCGGAAGGACCGGAACCTACAACTGCAACCTTATGGCCGTTGGGCTGAGGTGCAACTGGAGCACTCTTCACATTAGCATTGTGCCAGTCAGCAACAAATCTCTCGAGTCTTCCGATTCCTACAGGCTCATTCTTAATACCGAGGGTACACTTGCTCTCACACTGTGTCTCCTGCGGACAGACACGTCCACATACTGCAGGAAGGGATGATGAGAGGTTAATTGTCTGGTAAGCACCCTCAAAATCCTCCTCCTTTATATGAGAGATGAACTCAGGAATGCTTATATTCACAGGGCATCCCTGTACACATGGTCTTGTTTTGCAGTTGAGGCACCTCTTAGCTTCATCAAGAGCTGTCTCAAGAGTATAACCGAGGGCAACTTCACTGAAATTATGTGCCCTTACTTCCGGTGCCTGGGTCGGCATCTCATGTTTCTTTGGATTAATAGCCATACTCTACTCCTCAAGCCTTCTTAAAAAGATTGCATGCTTCTTCGTAAGCATGATGTTCGAACTCCGAGTACATTCTTCCCCTGCTCATAGCCTCATCGAAGTCAACTTCATAGCCGTTGAAATCAGGACCGTCTACACAGGCGAACTTGGTAACTTTCTTACCATCCTGGTTAAGGGTAAGTCTGCAGCCTCCGCACATACCCGTACCGTCAATCATTATCGGGTTCATCGACACTGTCACAGGAACATTATAAGGCTTACATGTGAGAACAACGAACTTCATCATGATTACCGGTCCGATGGCAATGACCATATCGAAATGTTTGCCTGCATCAAGCATCTCCTTGAGAGGTACTGTGACGTTACCGTGACGGCCATAGGAACCATCATCAGACATGACAACAAGTTCGTCGGAAGCAGCCCTGAACTCATCCTCACAGATCAGAAGGTCCTTGTTCCTGAAGCCGATAATGGATGTCACATTGGCACCAAGCTTATGGAACTCCTCTGCAACCGGCATTGCAATGGCACATCCGACACCACCGCCGATGATACATACGTCCTTGATTCCCTCTGTGTGGGTTGCAACTCCGAGCGGGCCGACAAAGTCAGCAATGCTATCACCCTCTTCCTTGTGCTTCAGTTTCTCTGTTGTAGCTCCAACAACCTGGAAGATGATTTTAACTGTCCCCTCTTCAGGATTGCTTCCTGCAATTGTCAAAGGAATTCTTTCACCGTCCCCGTCGACACGGAGGATGATGAACTGCCCCGGCATAGCCTTCTTGGCTACGAGAGGAGCTTCAATTTCCATCTGAATAACAGTTGGATTCAAGACTTTCTTTCTTACAATTCTGTACATCATGAACTCTCTACTTTTATTTTTATGACCGGCACAAAAACATCTGCCAGCATCAGATAATATATCGATAAATCCTTATTAAGTGAATACTTTATACGAGAAAAACAGCGCCACATCCAGGTAGGGCCGTAAAAAAGTCATATTGAGTATCAGAAGTCGACTTCAGTGTCGTAATAGCACAGAGACTATCGAGGACAGCATTACTCTCTCAAGGAATTCCTTCTCCTGAAGAAAACCGTTCTCCACGGGATAACTGTCAGCACCCCAGTTCTTTATGCAATGATGAATATTGAGCTAATCATCATCTTCCTCAGGGAAACCTTACTTAAGTGGTTGTACAAGGCCATTCTTACATACGATAAAATGTACTTAT
>CAVIAZ010000140.1:0-4306 GCA_963640795.1 bacterium
TATGTTGACTAGAGGGCACTACCGATGAGCGGTTACTGCCTCAGATGTTTAAAAGTTAAATCGCCGAAATCGCCGAGGGCTTCAACCTATCGGCGATTATTTTCACTAAAAATCCCCGGTAGTCTATTTCATCACCGGGGTATCATAAGAGAAGGGAGGTGTACTACCAGGTAGCTTCCTGGAGAACATTGAGAAGGTCAATGCGTGACTTGACTCCTGTCTTCTGGAATATATTTGCTATATGGTTATTTACAGTGTTCACACTGATTTTGAGCTCATAAGCTATCTCTTTATTCGTCATTCCCTTTCTGATCAGCTTTATGACATCAAATTCTCTTTCAGTAATCTTAAACTCTGCAAAGTCTTCAAGCTTAGGTTCTCCAGCCCTTCTCTTTACCTGGCTGTCTTCTTCCGCCTTCTCAATGGCAAGGAACATGAAGACCAGCTGCATAATGAAGTATGCTGTCTCAATAACTGAGAAAGCAAGGCTTCTCCATTCTCTGAAGATGGCAGAAAGCACCAGTAGGGGGATTGTCGTAAAGGTAATAATCGAGAATGTGAATACCGCATTCTTCACAAGCTTATTCTCAATGGAGTTTCTGTTAGCCAGCATAACGATAAGACAATAAAGCACGTTTACAGCCGCAATAAGAGGCTGGACAGTCTCCAAAAGAGGAACATCGAGAATGGTGGTCAAGACAGCAGAGGCACAATACCCCACACCAACAATAAATGTGAGAACAATGCACAGCTTACTCATCGGACGTGCAATAAGCCAGGAGGCAAAGCGACATATGAATACAACGATGAAAGATGTGTCGATAATGTAGAATGCTTCGAAGATATAATTCAGAACCATTAGTGGGACTCCGGTAAAAAGGAATCCCGCAATCAGATTCAGGTTATAGAATACCGCCATCCCCAACAGTGTTGACGAGAGCACTATATTCCACCTCGCCCACTCGTCCTTATTCTTTTTGGAAAGAATAATGGAGAGTGAGAGGTTCATCGATACTATGACAAGAGATGCCATAGAAACAAGAACGGCAGCGTTCAGCATCAGAATTTATTTCTTGCCTGGGACATGTTTGCCACGCCACAGACATCCTTGAGACAAGAGAAGAATTCAGAAAGTGTTGTAGCCCTGAAACCTGTCTCATCCTCGACAATCCTGTTGTATGTACGTGCATTCTGGTCAGCAACTGCAAGACGCGGATAGATTCTGAAATTCATGTTAATACCATCTCTGAGGAAGTAAGATGCACTGAGTTCATACTCAGGGTATTCACCCTTAATAATCTTCTCGAGTTCCTTCTTTCCTGTCACCTTGCCAAGTGTGGTGAGGAAGAGAGCAAAGTACAGATCGAAAGAAGGATCAAAGTAAAGCATCTTCACCTTCTTCTTTTCAGCATTCTCCTCAGCTCTTGCAACATCCTCAACAGTAGCATTGACTTCATCAAGACCGAAGACACACCAGACAGAAGAGTATCTTCCCTTACGTCTGAGAGTTCCGGCTTCATTGATCATTCTCTCGATAGAAGAGGAAGAGCTCTTCTGCACAGTGAGAGATGAGTATCTGCAGTCCTTTCTGAGCTGGTTGAAAAAGATAGTCTCAGCCTCTGTGGCACAGAGGAGGAGCATAGAATCCTTAACTTCAATTTTATTCTTTTTTCTGATAGCCATTATTTAGTCTCCTTTCTCTCATCGTCCCTGAAGCAGAAGTCACTCTCAATCGGAAGAGCACCAAACACACCCTGGAGATATGCGTCATAAATAGAAACCTTGTTGCTGATTCCCCTGAAATCGGCAAGGGAGACGTATTCAGTCGAGCTGTCCTCACCCTTCTCAGCAAACCATACAGAATCCTTTCTCAAGAGGTCCTTTCTAAGGAGTGCAGGGTTACAGTCAACCACAATAAGCTGGCTCTCCAGGTCGTTGGCATGGAAGAGCTCAATGATATGACAGAGGACATACGGGTGGAGAAGCTGTCCGAAATCATCGATAACGATAGTTCTCTTATCACAAAAAGCCTTGAAGAATGAAACCGCAATGAGAATCAACCTTCTCAGGGAATAGGATTCGTTCATATAGGACTGAGAATAAGCTTCTGTGCCGTTGGCATTCACAAAGCAATGGCTGATAGCCACCCTCTCATTCTCTGTTCCACTGTTTACAATCTTAATTCCGTATATGTCCGTGATATCGAGTGCAAGGAGGAAGTTCACAATCTGGTTACCCCAACTCGGATGTTCCTTGAGAGCATCAAGGATAATCCTGTGGGCACTTTCACCATAACCGACAAGAGGAAGGACATCAAGGGAATCCCTGAGCCAGGAATAGAGCTCGTTGGCAGTCTGACCGCCCTTAAGAGCAGCACCCTTCAGGAAGGATTCGTTTTCAGCAAGCTTAGCAACCTGCCTCTTCTTTTCACCCCTGTAGTACTTACCAAAGCGGTACTCATACTCACCATCCTTATAGAGACGCTCGAACATAATCTTCTTTGAGCCGTTGATGATATAATAGAGGGACTCCTCATAGTAGCGTTCCTTGGTAGCCTTGATGGTATAACGTGCAATGATACTCGGCTTCTCCTCATCAAGGGGATTCCCCTTATCGAGAAGTACATCAATGGAAATTTCACAAGGTCTAGTCCTTCCGTCACCATAGGCAAAGGCAGCATTGGAAAGGTGCTTCCTCAATATTTCCGGCTTATCACTGAACATGATATCCTTAATGGCTTCAAGAGCCCTGATGAATGTACTCTTACCCGCACCGTTAGCACCGATGATGGCGCTGGCCTTGAGGACATTGAACTTATCTGTGCCTTCAACGGTTTTGGTCAGATCCATTCTCCTGTCATTAAGTGCGACAAAAGAGATAGTCTGGGGATTCTTAACAGACTTATAGTTGGCAAGTGTCATTGACAGTAGCATGTCGTTCCTCCAATCAAATAAATAATAACAAAACTCAGAAAAGAAAACAAAAAATCAAAGAGCAGTAGGCATTATAACAAATGATGTCCCCTATTCCTAGTAATTGACTTCCAAAAATGAATGTCGTTTAAGCTATAAACTCCATTTTTGACAAAGAATACCAGAGATAGAGAACATCATTCGCGATTTTCTTACCTAAAATACTTAAAGTATATTAAGTAATATCAGAAAAGATACTCATAGGGAGAAACACCAGAGGAGTCAGAAGAAGATGAAGAGGATGCACTGAGTTGCTTCATAGCCTCCTCGTTCTTAGCCTTGAGTTCAAGAAGCTCCGAGTAGAATGAATTGACTTCGCTGTCATCCCTACCACTGAGTCTGATTTCCTTCAATATCTCAAGTGCCCTCTCGATATCACCATTGGCAGCAAGAATAAGGGCAGCGTTGTAGCCGGACGGCACATGGGAAGTAGCCTCATACTCCTCTTCAAAGACTTTGAGAGCGTAGTCAAGGTTCCCGTTCTCAGCAGCCTTATAGGCTACTTCGACATTCTCATCCTTAGGCTTGTTGTCCTTCAATGTTACGTAGGTATAACGCCTAGTCGGAATGAAGTCATTTCTAATCTCACTAATCTTAGAGCTGATAGCATTAGAGACAAGGTCGTTCTCACTTAGGAGACTGTAGAAGACATACATCTGAGGATCAAATACTTCACTACTTACATTCTCAGTATGGTATTCCCTGACAGCAACAATCCTGTTAGTAGCAGTATCGAGGACAGTGAGGGTGAAAGAGAGGGAAACATATCTGTATTGAGTGTAGATAACCTTCACTTCCTTGGTGTAGCTGTCAGTATAGACATTAGTGTCAATGTATTCATCAGTCTTAAGGGAAGTAATCTTAGGAATGATAAGAGCATCAACACCATCCTCCCTCAGCATAGCAGAAGGATCCCTCCCCACCTTGTAGAGAGAGACATAGGCATCAGTCTTCTCTGGAGAGAGAGTAGAATAATAGGAAGATTCACCGAACACCTTGCTCACCGCACGGGTAAGAGAATCAGCAGCAGTGTTGTTCACAGAATCAAAAGTATAGGAAGAATAGAAAGGATAGAAATAAGTGGATGAATCAAAAGGATTCATATATCTGATAAGAAGAGGAATAGACTGCTTCCCCTCATAGCGCTGAGCAGATGCCACCGCCACATTGCGATAGGACGCCATGTTGATGTTTGACGGCTGCAGATAAGAGATGCTGAGACTTGTCTGACAGGAAGCCAGAAGCAAGACAAGAACAATCAAAATAGATAAAAGAACATGTTTCTTCATACCCGGAATGATAGCAAAAAGGCCCCGCCTATACAATGAAGGGAG
>CAVIAZ010000141.1:0-4200 GCA_963640795.1 bacterium
TGCTTGAGAAAGCAAAGAATGCAAAAAGCGCTGAAGAGCTGTTCAAACTGGCTAAGGAGAACGGCATCGAACTAACAAACGAAGAGGCAAAGACATATTTTGCTCGTCTCAATGCCAAGGAAGGCGAGCTTGCTGACGACGAACTCGATAACGTAGCTGGCGGAAGAAAATGTGGAACAATATACTACCACGACATGCCGGTGATTACACCATTGAATAGTTGCGAATATTATTGTACAGCTTACGGAAAAACAGATAACGGATATTGCTATACATGTGTTAACTCTTACAGTGATACCCTTTGCGGTTCTAAATATAGACGCAATAACTAAGACACAACTCATATCTTTCTGTTGCGGGATATTATTGGCTTTGTAGGAAGAACTTCTCCCACAAAGCCATAATTATTTTTCAGCGATTTTATGTAGGCATTTCATTATGATATTCCATCTTAGTCTCTTTTTTTCTTCTGCATTCTACTGAGGCAGGAGATAGATATGTTCTGTCATCCTGGGATTACCTGTTTTCTCGTCTGGATGATGGCAGACTTCTGCCGTGAAGGATGCCGGCTCTCATTGCTTCCCGATTATGGTATTTTATCATTCAACTTGTTATACTCACGCTATGAGTAAGTATCCATTTGATAAAATAGAGCCTAAATGGCAGAAGTATTGGGAAGAAAACAAGACATTCAGAACTCTTGAGGACGAATCAGTTCCAAAAGAGAAGAGGGCTTATGTCCTCGACATGTTTCCCTATCCGTCTGGTGCCGGCCTTCATGTCGGGCATCCGGAGGGCTATACTGCAACAGATATCTATTCCCGTTATCTGAGGATGAATGGATATAATGTCCTTCACCCGATGGGGTTTGACTCTTTCGGTCTTCCTGCTGAAAACTATGCCATCAAGACAGGAACACATCCTTACGTAACAACACAACGTAATATTGACAATTTCAGGCGTCAGATCAAGTCTCTCGGATTTTCATATGACTGGGACAGGGAAATCAGTACCTGCGATGAGGATTATTACCGTTGGACACAATGGATTTTCCTTCAGCTCTATAAGAAGGGCCTTGCCTATGAGGCTTATACTCCTATCAACTGGTGTCCCAGTTGCAAGACGGGACTTGCCAACGAGGAAGTCAAGGAGGGCAGGTGCGAGAGGTGTGGCACTAAAGTTGAGAAGAAGAATATAAGACAGTGGATGCTGAAGATTACAGCTTATGCTGAAGAGCTACTTAAGGGACTCGATTCCCTTGACTGGCCGGAGTCTGTCAAAGCCATGCAACGCAACTGGATTGGAAAGAGCGAGGGTGCCTCCGTCCTATTCAAGCTTGAAAAGAGTGATGACTACCTGGAGGTTTACACAACCCGCTGTGATACACTCTTTGGTGCTACCTACATGGTTATTGCTCCGGAGCATCCTCTTAGGGAAAAGCTGACAACTCCAGAGCAGAAGGGGGCTGTTGAGAAATATCTTGAGGAGGTAAAACATAAATCAGATTTGGAGAGGACTGACCTTGCTAAGGAAAAGACAGGAGTTTTCTCCGGCTCTTATGCAATTAATCCTCTGAACGGTAAGCTCCTTCCAATCTGGATTGCTGATTATGTCCTGATATCTTATGGTACTGGTGCCATAATGGCTGTCCCCGCACATGATGACAGGGACTGGGAGTTTGCCAAGAAATTCAATCTTCCGATTGTAGAGGTCTTGAAGAGCGATGTTGACGTTCAGACGCAGGCGTGGACTGAGGATGGTATTCATGTCAATTCTGAATGGCTTGATGGATTGAACAAAAAAGACGCCATTGAAAAGGTTCTGGCTTATCTTGAAGAGCATAAATGCGGCCACAAGGCTGTCAATTACAAGCTCAGGGACTGGGTTTTCTCCCGCCAGCGCTATTGGGGAGAGCCGATTCCTCTTGTGCATTGTCCGAAATGTGGCATTGTTCCTTTGAAAGAGGAGGATCTTCCTCTTACACTTCCACAGGTAAGCAAGTATGAACCGAGCGGGACTGGTGACAGCCCATTGAGCAAGGTTGATGAGTGGGTTAACTGCAAGTGTCCTGAATGCGGAGGAGATGCAAAAAGAGAAACAAATACAATGCCACAGTGGGCAGGGTCCTGCTGGTATTTCCTCAGGTACATTGATCCTAAAAACCCGGAAAGATTTGTATCCGAAGAGAAAGAAAAATACTGGATGCCTGTATCTCTCTACGTAGGAGGAGCAGAGCATGCTGTCCTCCATCTTCTCTATTCCCGTTTCTGGCACCATGTTCTTTATGACCTCGGATACCTGAGTACTCCGGAGCCGTTCCAGAGACTTGTTAACCAGGGGATGATTACATCCTTTGCTTATCAAAGAAAGAACAAGAGTCTTGTTCCGACAGATATGGTTGTCGAGAAGGACGGAAAGTATTATGCACAGGATGACAATGAGGAGCTGACGCAGGTTATTGCCAAGATGAGCAAGTCCCTCAAGAACGTCATTAACCCTGATGATTATATCCGGGATTACGGAGCTGACTCCGTGAGGATGTATGAGATGTTCATGGGACCTCTTACCGAGAGTAAGCCCTGGGCAACAGCGGGATTCATAGGTGTTTACCGTTTTATCGAAAAGGTGTGGAAACTGGCTACAGAGAAAGAGATTAGTGACATTGTCCCTGGTAAAGATCTTGACAGGCTTATGAACAAGACAATAAAGAAAGTCTCTCTTGATACGGCTTCCCTTGACTTCAATACTGCGATATCACAGATGATGGTGTATGTTAATGAACTTACTAAGTCTGAAGTCTTGCCGAGAGTTTGTATTGAGAATCTAGTTCTTCTGCTTTCCCCATATACTCCGCATCTGGCTGAAGAGCTTTGGGAGATGTTAGGACACTCTCCAAGTGTTTCCAAGGCACAATGGCCAAAATGGGATGAAGAGAAGACTAAAGATGATGTAATTACTGTTGTTGTCCAGATTAATGGCAAGGTAAGGTCAAAGTTGAACCTTAGTGCAGGTGCCTCAAAAGAGGAAATGCTCTTATCTGCAAAAAGTGACGAAAATGTCATTAGATGGATTGAAGGGAAGGAAATCATCAAGGAAATTGTGGTCCCTGGAAAGCTTGTAAATATCGTAGTGAAATAGAATGGAGGCTCGTTTGAGCCTCTCTGATATTATGAATAATGATAATTTGAGTAACTTTAAAAGAGGGGTGATTGATGGTGTCAGTGTGGCCTTAGGGTATTTTGCCGTTTCTTTCACCATTGGAATAAGTGCATCTAATATAGGGATGAAGTGGTACCAGAGCGCATTGATGAGTGCTCTCAACTACACTTCCGCAGGAGAGGCTGCTGCTCTTAGTATAATGAAAGATGGTGGATCTGTATGGGAATTGATGGCATCAACTGTAGTTATTAATCTGAGATATTTGCTCATGAGTGCAGCTTTAGCCGTAAGACTTGCTCCTGAAACTGGTTATGGAAAAAGAATTCTGGTTGCTATGGGGGTCACAGATGAGATTTTTGGTCTATCATCTACCCAAAAAATTCCTTTGAACCCGATGTACAATATAGGGGCAATGTCTGTTGCCTGCCCAGGATGGGTGCTCGGTACTGCTCTGGGAGGCATTATGGGGCAGATCCTTCCTTCTATTTTGATTGAGGCGTTATCTGTTGCTCTCTACGCAATGTTCATAGCTATAATTATTCCTCCTGCAAAAGAGAATAGTGTGATTGCCACTGCTGTTATTCTTTCAATGATTCTAAGTTTTCTATTTGAAAAGATATCATTCTTTTCCTGGATATCGTCGGGAATTAAGGTGATGATTATTACTCTTCTTCTTTCATCTGTCTTTGCTCTTCTTTTTCCTATCAGGGAAAATAATATTGAGGCTAATTATGAGTGATATTTACATATACATCTCTATACTGGCTATAGCAGTGGTGACATACCTTATCAGGGTTATCCCACTTCTTCTTATGAAAAAACCGATTAGAAATGTTTTTTTTCGTTCTTTCCTTTTTTATGCGCCATATATAACGCTTGCTTCTCTTACTTTTCCTGCCATCTTGAATGCAACGAGCTCATTGCTTGCCTCATTTGTCGGATTTAGTGTAGCTATAATTGCTACATTTTGTAGCCTAGGCCTTCCTTTGACAGCAGGGATAAGTTGCATAAGTGTTTTGGTAACCTTGCTTGTTGAGTGAG
>CAVIAZ010000142.1:0-4103 GCA_963640795.1 bacterium
AAGATATAACACCGACATCATAAGAAAAACAGCAACACCGGACACCTTGAAACATATCCCTCCTTTTTCATATCGTAGAGCCATGGACACTACAGAAAACAAAGAGAACATAATGGGGACGAAGAAGATCCCCTCACTCATAATCAAAATATCACTCCCCCTTATGATATCGATGCTGGTACAGGCATTATATAATATAGTCGACTCAATCTTTGTCGCCATGCTCTCAGAGACTGCTCTCACAGCTGTCTCCCTGGCATTTCCGCTCCAGAACCTCCTTATCGCATTCGGAGTCGGAACGGGAGTCGGGATGGCATCCTTCATGTCACGTAAGCTTGGGGAGGGAGACACAGAGTCAGCCGAGTTTGCGGCGGGAAACGGGATTGCCCTTGCCTTCATCACATGGGTTGTTTTTGCTGTTCTCGGTCTTACTGTTGCCAAACCTTTCCTCAGCCTCTACACAAAAGATGAGGAACTCTTAAGACTCTCGAATGAGTATTCAATAATCGTCATGGTATTCTCCCTCTTCATGTTCCTCACCATGATGAACGAACGTATTCTCCAGGGAACCGGGGACTCATTCTCAAGCATGCTCAGCCAGCTCAGCGGAGCCATCACAAACATAATCCTGGATCCGGTATTCATCTTCACCTTCAAAATGGGCGTTGCAGGTGCTGCAATAGCAACTGTCATAGGACAGGCAGTCAGCTTTGCAGTCTCCATGTATTTTGTTCTGAAGAACAAGTATGTCAGGATAAAGTGGCACCACATCAGACTCAAGAAGACATATGTGGCAAATATATATGCCGTAGGTGCACCCACTATCGTGACAAACAGTATAAGCACAGTTATGACAAGTGCACTCAACGGCATTCTGATTGCCTTCTCGACCACAGCTGTCTCCGTCTTCTCTGTCTACTACAAACTCCAGTCATTCGTATTCATGCCGATTTTCGGTCTGAGTAATGGTATGGTACCGATTATTGCCTACAACTACGGAGCAGGAAAAAGAAAGAGAATGACAGACACTGTTAAAATCGGGGCAATCATAGGTGTGGTAATCATGGCATTGGGTACCCTCTTCTTCAACATCTTCCCGTCATGGCTTTTAAGCCTCTTCAGTGCAACGGATGAGATGTACAGGATAGGTATCCCCGCACTCAGGATTATCTCCCTCTGCTTTGTCTCTGCGGCAATCTCAATTGCGCTCTCATCTGCATTCCAGGCAACAGGCTTCGGAATAGGAACAATGATAACAGCCACGCTCAGGCAGCTTATTGTCCTGATTCCCGTAGCTTATGTCTTCAGCAGGCTCTTCGGCCTTATCGGGGTATGGTGGGCATTCCCGGTAGCCGAGGTATTCGGACTCTTTGTTGCAATTGCATTGTATATCTACGTATATAACAGCAGAATCAGGAAAGTGGGAGAAAAATAAATATTTATTCATGCCGGGAATGAATATTTATTCCCGGTTTTCCATCCAGAATTCCCCGATATCGAGTTATTTTCCCAGCTCACAGAACATGATTCTGTTTTCACCTTTCTTATCAATGTATTTTTATCCACCCGATTTTCTTAATTTAATTATTTTGTGTATCAGTAATTATAATAGTGATTGCAATTTTTTATGTTATGTTTAGCCCATATTTTTGATTATTTTCTGTATTTTTATGCAAAAAGTAGTTGACTATTAATATAAGAAAGGCATATCGTATGCACAACCTAAATAAATATACATAAAGGATGCATACAAAATGAAAAAACTCATTACTACTACTCTTATTGTCTTACTCGCTCTTACATCTGTCTTCGCTTCAGGTGCAAAGGAAGCATCTGAAAGCTCAAAGGTATACACAGTTGCTGTAAGCTGTGACTATCCTCCACTTGAATATATTGATGACAATGGTAATCCGTGCGGCTACGAAGTCGAACTTATCCAGGCAGTTGCTGAAGCAGCTGGAATCAAGGTCCAGATTGCCAACGTTTCATTCGACGGAATCATCGCTGGTATCCAGGGTGGTCAGTATGATATCGGGGCAAGCGGTCTCACAGTTACAGAGGAAAGGAAGAACAGTGTCGATTTCACATCTCCTGTCCTCCAGTTCGCTCTCTCCATCGTAACAAAGAAGGATAATAATGATATCTCAAGCGATGCCGATCTCGAGGGAAAGAAAGTCGGTGTCCAGCTCGGTACAACATGCCAGTTTGCCTGTGAAGATATCGGACTCACACCCAGCACCTATGACGAAGCTCCTTCTGCTGTCCTCGACCTTGCAAACGGCAACCTCGATGCTGTTGTTCTCGACTCTGTCGTCGCCGAGGATTTCGTCCTTGCCAACGAAAGTTATTCAAAGGTCCTGAAAATTGCAGGTTCCTTCGAGAATACCGACGACATGGCAATGGCCGTGAAGAAGGGAAATACAACTCTCCTGAACCTCCTCAACGAAGGTCTCAAGAAAGTTGAAGAAAACGGCAAGATGGCTGAACTCAAAGCTAAGTATGGCCTTAATTAAATAATAATAGACTTCCTGGGTCAGAGGAGAGTTTCCCCTCTGGCCTTTTGTACGTAAAGGAGAGCATCTATGGAAGAAGATATAAAGCAAAAGGTGGTATCTGTTGACCCGACCGAGACGAAAAAACCGCCTACAGTCATAACCATGACAGATGGAGTGCTGATTCCGAAGAAAGGAAACAGCCATCTTTTCAACTCGTGGAGACTGACATTCTACGGAGCAGTTATACTGCTTGTACTCCTATGCACATGTAAGAGTGATCCCTATTGGAATATATTCGTTTACACCATAACGGGCATCCCGACAACCTTTGAATGCACCATTTTTGCAATTATGGGAGCTGTAGTCATCGGCGTGCTGACAGGACTCGGCTCCTCAAGCAAGAAGGGAATCATCAACCAGCTCTGTGGTGTTTATGTCGAACTTATAAGAGGTATTCCGCTCCTTGTCCAGTTGATGTTCCTTTACTATGCCCTGGGGTCGCTGATCCATATTGACGGTATAGTTGCAGCTATTATTGCCCTCTCGATATGTTTCGGAGCATATATGGGAGAGATTATCAGGGCGGGGATACAGTCGATCCCGAAAGGACAGACCGAGGCAGCTACTGCACTTGGACTCTCCAAGAGCCAGACATTCATCCATGTAATTCTGCCACAGACAGTGAAAGTTGTCCTTCCGGCAATCGGAAACGAGTTTATCTCAATGCTCAAGGACTCATCCCTTGTGTCGATTCTTGCCCTTTCAGATATCCTGAAACGTGGAAGAGAATACATCTCACGTACATTCCTTTCACTCCAGACCATGCTGATTGTGGCCCTTATTTATCTTATACTTACACTCATACTCTCCCGCCTCGTCGGACTTATGGAGGAGAAACTACACAAAAATGGCTAAGATAGAAATAAAGAATGTATATAAGGATTATGAGAATAACGACGGCACGATTCTCCATGCCGTGAAGAATGTAAGCCTGACAGTGAATGACGGTGAGGTTGTCGTAATTATCGGGCCATCAGGAAGCGGAAAATCAACACTTCTCAGAACAGTCAACGGAATCGAGAAAGCACAGAAAGGCTCAATCCTGATTGATGGCACAGACATTATGGATCCTTCCTGTGATATAAGGAAAATAAGGGAGGAAGTTGGAATGGTCTTCCAGTCATTCAATCTCTTTCCGCATCTCTCGGTTATAGACAATATAATTCTGGCACCGATGAAGGTGAAAAAAATGAGCCGTGAAGAGGCAACAAAAAAGGGAATGGCCCTATTGAAAAGAGTCGGACTTGAGGACAAAGCAAAGCAGAAGCCGGGACAGCTATCCGGCGGACAGCAGCAGAGAGTCGCAATAGCCCGTGCCCTTGCCATGGAACCCAAGGCCATGCTCTTTGATGAGCCGACTTCTGCTCTGGACCCTGAAATGATCAAGGAAGTACTGGATGTCATGCTCTCCCTTGCCTCCTCTGGAATGACAATGCTTCTTGTCACCCATGAGATGGGATTTGCGCGTGCTGCAGCCGACAAGGTTGTCTTCATGGCAGATGGTGAGGTAATTGAAGAAGGGAAACCCGAAGATATGTTCACACATCC
>CAVIAZ010000143.1:0-4030 GCA_963640795.1 bacterium
ATTGAACGCGACCTTAAAACAGATAAGGATGTTTTTTGGACTGCTTATCCGATTGAAGAAAATCATACGGATAGAAACCTGATAAAACGGTATAAAAAAGCAAATAAGGACCTCTAATATAGGGTTATCAAAAGCCTATATAAATGCCGAATGCCTCCCAAAAGAGAGGCACCCCGAACTCCTTCCACGCCAGGTAGATAAGCTGATTTAAGTATCCTTGTAATTATTTTCTGTGTCAATACTCAGATTTCTTGCCATCAGAAAAAATATGGGAACTGTGCATAAATAACTAATACATTTCTATTGTAATATAGCATTACCTGTGGTATAGTCTTTGCAGAGGACTATCCATGATTGAGCAAGCCGTAACCACCAAAATAAATAAATTCCTGCCGTATTTGAATGAAGCTCAGAAGCGCCTGTATCTAGCCAGTGAAGCAGAAGCTCTTGGAAGAGGAGGCATTTCTGCTGTTAGTGAGGTTGCCGGGGTATCGCGGATGACAATTACCACAGGGATGAAAGAGCTTAGTGAAGGCAGGTATGAAGGGGTACCTGGAGAAGCAGGACATCGTATCAGAAAGGAAGGCGCAGGACGGAAGTCTATCGAGGAAACACAACCGGGAATTAGTGCAGCTCTGGAAAACTGTATGGATGGTTCAACTCTAGGTGATCCTCAGAGTCTTCTGAAGTGGACCACGAAGAGCCTGCGCAATCTGGAAGAAGAACTGAAGAGAGAGGGCTTTTCTGTAGGGTATCGGAAAATAGGCTATATGCTTAAAGAGATGGGATACAGTTTGCATCTTAATCAGAAAATGGATCAGGCTGGCTCTAAACATCCGGACAGGAATGAACAGTTTGAGCATATAAATAGCACAGCAAAGGAATATACACAGAAAGGACTTCCTGTTATTTCAATTGACTGCAAGAAAAAAGAGAATATAGGAAACTTCAAGAACGGAGGAACAGAATATTCCCCAAAGGGGGAACCTGTGCGCGTTCTTGACCATGACTTCCCTCTTCCTGAAAACGGTAAGGCTGCTCCATACGGGGTATACGATATAAATGCGAATGAAGGTATGGTAAGTGTTGGAATGAGCCACGACACGGCACAGTTTGCTGTCAACTCTATCAGAACATGGTGGCAGGAAATGGGAGTAGTAAGATATCCTGATGCTACAAAGCTTCTAATCACCTGTGATGGTGGAGGTAGCAATGGAAGCAGAAGCAGATTATGGAAGGTAGAACTTCAGAAGTTTTCTTCTGAGACTGGACTTGAAATTGAGGTATGTCATTTCCCTCCCGGAACCAGTAAGTGGAACAAGATAGAACACCGGATGTTCAGCCAGATTACCAAAAACTGGAGGGCACGTCCCCTTGTTTCCTTGGAAGTTATAGTAAACCTTATTGCATCAACCACCACAGATACAGGGCTTGTTGTAAAGTGCAAGTCTGACATGAATGAATATGAAAAAGGAATCAAGGTGACTGATGAGGAATTGGCCAAGGTAAATCTGAAGGGGCATGACTTTTACCCGGAATGGAATTATGTTGTGTTGCCTGAAATGGCCAAGTAAAATGTGCATAGCTTCTTACTTCATAGAATGATTGCTGATTATTGGGAATTAGAAAATGACTGATGTTGAATTTGCGGTTTTGAGCTACTATCCATCTCTTGTGACTGACGAGAACATAAATGTTGGGTTGCTGTTCTTCTCCCAAGAACTGAACCATAGATCATTTTATATTCCAAAGAATATAAAAAGGCTTGCTGCTTTTGATGACGAGCTGGACATTGATTTTATTAAGGATTATTTGGCTGGTATGAAAAGTGAATGGGAAAAGAGTGTCTTAGATGTAACTACGTTTACTCATAATTATGGAAATGAACTTAGGTTTTCATCAAGCAGACATGCCAGTGTTGATAATATCAATAAGTTTATGGATGAAACAATCAAGATGAATTTCAGGTTTGATTTTCCTATCAAAGATAGGTTATGAAGAGAGAACATGGTTTCCTCATCTTCTTGATATTCTCTCTGGCTGTTTACAGAAAGAGAAAAATGGAGAAGAATAGAAGAGTACGTTATTAGGTTAACAGAATATATTCACATACAGGGGACAGATGATGAGTGAATACGGTAAAAGGGAGTATAGTGGCTCTTATGATGAGGAGATATCTCTATCTGAACTCTTCGGTCATATCTTCAATCACTTCAAATTAGTACTTGTCATTACACTTATATTTACACTAGCGGGGATATGTTATGCCATCCTTAAACCGGAAGAGTATAAAGTCTATGCTGTTGTGAAAATACAGGAACCATATGGCGCTGAAGTAGTTGAGAAGTATGGTGGGGAAAGCTTGAATGCTACCCAACTTCTTTATTCTGTCTTCTCTCGCTCTAATATAGAGAATGCAATAGCAGACACCCAAGGTAAAAATAAAATCTACTATGAGGATGTGGAGGAGAATCTTCTTTACACCAACATAAAGGAAACCAGCAATTACTCAATCTACATAAAGAAGACCAGTGACACTGCCTACTGGATTGAATTCATCAATAACCTTGTCTCTCCTGTTATGGATAGTGTAACTTCCACCTACCAGGGTGAAGCAGAGAAGGCTTTGAAGGCAATAGATGAAAGTATTGTAGGGTACGAGGAACTTCTTACTTCTGCCAACGATGCGGAGAGACAGAGCCTCCAGACTTCAATCAATTCCCTCAGGACAGACAGGCGTGCTGTTGAGGCTTACATATCGACCCTGTCCCGGGCATTTGAGTGGATAAGTGAACCTGTCCAGAGTACAAAATGTGTTGGGACAAGCAAGACAGTCATAACTGTTATCTTCCTTCTTGCCGGTGGAGTAATCGGGGTTGTCACGGCATTTATTATCGGCTTCAATGATAAACATATCTACAGTTCTGCTTTGTTGAAAGACAAAGTGAACGGCCGTCTTATTGCTTCCGTTCCCCTCTACAAAAAGGGTACTGCTTTAGATAAGAGGGAGTTTGAATATATAAAAGAGAAACTCTCCCTCAAGGGAGATGATAAACTCTCCATTGTCTCTCTTTCTCCGAAAGCTGGAACGAAGACAATTGAAGCTGGGCTTAAAGGAGAGACAGAGACAGATGTTGTCAACCTGGGAAATATAAACGAGAAGCCGGAAATCTTATCCCAGGCTAAGGCTTCATCCTTTACCCTTGTTGTTCTCCGTGCGGGATTCGACATCTTCCCCCAGGTCGATAAGCTTATGGATGACTTTGAGAAAATCGGTGTGAAGAATTACGGCTTTGTTCTCAACGGAGTTGATAAATCAGATAAGAATGTAATTCTTTTCAGGGAAAAAGACAGTTATGCCAGGCACTTCTGGCTTCTTGAGACCTGGAAGGGGTACTACAGGAAGAATAATTGACGCCTGTATTTTGCGGGCTTAGAATGAAATCTCAAGAAGGAAGTTATAAAAGGGGAAAATGAATAGTTCCAAATCTATTGCTTATCTTTTCATCAAACGTCTTTTCGATATAATAGCGGGACTTATCGGGGTGGTCGTGCTCATTCCCCTTACAGTAATCATAGGCTTCTTTATTCTAATAGAAGATGGTGGCCCCATCTTCTTCTCTCAGAAGAGAGTCACGAAGGATGGCAAGACCTTCAACCTTCACAAGTTCAGATCCATGTGTGTTGATGCTGAGAAAATAAGAAAAACAATGGACAGTGAAAATGAGATGGATGGCCCTGTATTCAAGGTGAAGAATGACAGGAGAATAACAAGAGTTGGAAAGGTTATCAGAAAGACAGGGCTGGATGAACTTCCGCAGCTTATAAATGTCCTCTCTGGAGCAATGTCTCTTGTAGGGCCGAGGCCTGCTCTTCCGATGGAAGTTGAGAAATATGATGAAGAAGCAAAGAAAAGGCTTCAGGTGAAAGCAGGAATTACCTGCATCTGGCAGGTACAGCCCAACAGGAATTCGATATCTTTTGCTGACTGGATGAAGATGGATGCTGAGTATGTTGAGAAGGCTTCTCT
>CAVIAZ010000144.1:0-3877 GCA_963640795.1 bacterium
GCCTTCTGCTCAGCCTTACTTGTTACTGCACATGTATTTACTATTATTAGTTCGGCTTCCTTACTATCCTTTTCCACACTCCATCCGGCCTGGGAGAAGGAATCCTGTACAGCTTCACTTTCACATTGGTTAAGCCTGCAGCCCAGCGTATAGACATAAACCCTCACTTTCTGTCTCCCCTTTCCAGCATATAACCGACATCCTCTATGGCAAGTCTGAGAGAGTGCCTCATATCTTGGGTATACGGGTTATATCGCTGGAGGTCACAGAAGAGTGACATCGGGTCGTTGCACGTCTGTTCCACAATCTCCATCAGTGCCCTGTATCCCTTTGTCGCAATATCACTCGGCTGGAGATTCATTCTGGAAAGAATACGCCCTATGAAGTGTGTAACTCCCTGTGAGAAGGCAGCCTCCCTGTCATGTTCATCGGGCGTCATCTCCCTGACAGAGAGTCCCATCGAAATAAAGAGATTCCGCACCATCTCATAGCGGGAGTCCCTCGGGGAAAGCTCGCACATGACAATAGGAAGCCCCTCAAGTCCGTTCTTTCCCGAATCGGGTCCGAACATCGGGTGGGTGGCTATCCTGTAGATGTCCTTATCGAGGTGTTTCTCCATCCACTCTGCAGGATATGTCTTAACTGAACAGGTGTCCAAGACTATTGTGTCTTTCCCGATTCTTTCCTTCACACTCTCAAGCACACTCTCGAAAGCCGAGATTGTTACACAGAAGAAGAGAAGATCACTCTTCAGCACTTCATCCTCCCCCGCAGCATTTACCCCGGGAGGAAATATATGGCTAGTGCGTGAATAAGCTATCACCTCATTACCGGTTTTACTTAAAGACTCTGCCCAGAAGGAACCGAAACGTCCCATTCCATAAACACCTATTCTCATAAGGGAAAGATTAACGATTTACGCCTTATACTTCAACAGAAGTGTTGAGCATATCACCAAATTGTAGGATAATCGGGGAAGGAAAATTTCACAGGAGGAATTTATATAATGGCTAAAGAATTTATGGTTGAAACAAGTGCCCGCCACGTTCATGTAACACAGGAGACACTCGAAGCTCTCTTCGGAAAGGGATATCAGCTTACAGTAAAGAAGGAACTCTCACAGCCGGGTCAGTACGCATCCAACGAGAGAGTCACAGTAGTAGGCCCAAAGAAGGAACTTGCTAACGTATCTATCCTCGGACCATGCAGAAAGTTCAACCAGGTTGAACTCAGTGCAACTGATGCACGCTCAATCGGCATTGAAGCTCCTATCAGAGAGTCTGGTGATATCGCAGGATCAGGTAAGTGCACACTTGTCGGTCCTAACGGTTCAGTTGACCTCGAGGAAGGTGTTATCGTTGCAAAGAGACACATCCATATGACAGAGGCTGACGCAGCTGAATTTGGTGTCAAGAATGGTGAAATCGTCTCTGTTCTCATCGAGAACGGCAACGGCAGAAAGACAATCTTTGGTGACACAGTCATCCGTGTCTCCAACTCATTCAAGCTTGCTATGCACATCGACACAGACGAATCAAACGCTGCAGCTTCGGCAAGAGCTCAGATGGGCGTTATCGTAAAATAAAAACCCAAAGAGAGACAAATCACCGGTGGAAACACCGGTGTTTTTATTTCCTTTCCACCAAATTAAATAATCATATTGTGTGTGATTGGATAGCCTCCGCAAGCCTCACTATCTCACCTATCTGCAGTGTCTCGGCCCTCTCCGAACCATCAAAGGATGCTTCGGCAAGTACTCTCTCAACAAATTCCCTGCCATTATTGCCATAAACAGAGGAAAGAAGATTATTCTTGATTGTCTTTCTCCTCTGGCTGAAGAGAGCCCTCAGAAGTGTAAGGAAAACTGGTCTGAGGTTATCAGGAACAAGACTCTCCGCCCTCTTCCTCATCACAACAACTGCACTGTCAACATTCGGCTGTGGCCAGAAACATCCCCGGGAAAGTTTCAGGGAAAGTGTATTTTCATAGTCAATCTGTGTAAGAACAGAGAATGAGGAGTAATTTTCACTTCCCGGCTTTCCTACCATCCTGTCAACTACTTCCCTCTGGAGGGTGAAGACCATCAATGGCGGTAGATAACTCTCTTCAATAAGTTTTGCTATAATCACAGAGCCGACATTATAAGGAAGATTACCGATAATCCTCTCAGGAAGAGGAAGAAGTCTCTTTTTGAAGAGTGTCTTCAACGCATCCCCCTCAACAAGAGTGAAATTCTCTTCATCATTGAATGCTACTTCATTGAGAATCCTGACAAACCCCCTGTCGATTTCAAAGGCAGTGAGATCTACTCCCTTCTTGAGAAGAGAGTGTGTGATTGCGCCGAGCCCCGGCCCGATTTCCCAGACTCTCATCCCCGCCTCAACATCCATGAGGGAGACCAGACGCTCTCGCATATCGCGGTTGATGAGAAAGTTCTGGCCGAACTTCTTTGTCATTGCGAGTCCGTTCTCATTCAGGACCCTCTCTATCTCTCCCGGGCTGTCATAATTAAGATTCCACATAGCCCAAGAATACCCTAAAAGATAAAAAGCTGTCATCTCCTTCTCCTGATGAGATAAACCAAGCCGTAAAGCAGGAGAAAAATACCGCATAGAGGATAATAGAGCGTAAAACTCTCACTAAGTGGCATATATTTCCCAAAAGTCCCGGAAGTATGAATAATCTTCAATATAATCTCGATTATAAAATCCGATTTAGGAATAATAAATCTAATAACTGTCATCATAAATAGTATTGTAATAAGTGGCATTCCTACAATTGAAAAGAGAAAGGAATACGGCTGCCATGAGCCGAAGAGAGAGAAAACAACAGGAGCACTTGAGACTGTGGCCGCCACACCTGTCATTATTGTCGTCATGATTCCAAACCCCTTCTTCTTGAAATAGTCACTCCCCCCTGCAAAGAGGAGAATCCCTGAGAGGGATGTAAAACTCAATATTGTTGCAACTTCATCAGCATAGCAGGGGAAAAGCTTTATCAGAAATATAAGAGAAAGAATAAAACTGTGCTCAATGCCGAGAAGCGGTATGAGAATTACAAAGATTAATGACCTCATAAGGCTCGGTCTCATCCCTGCCAGATATACAAACACAAAGAGAAAGATATCCTTTACCCGCTTTGCCTTTCTCTTTGAGAGGAAGATGGAGAGTAAGGGAAGAACAATTGATGTTATAAACCCAAGGTGCATACCGGAGAGGGAGACAAGGTGGCTCAGCCCAAGGCTACGCACACTCTCCTGTATAGTGCCATCTCCGTCCAGTGTCGTCCCCGTCAGGAGCAATGCTATAATATTCCCCACATCCCCGGATGGAAGGCTTCTTATAAACACAGCATTGAACTTCCGTCTTACTTTTCCCCAGGGGCTCTCTATCACCTTATTTCCACCGGATGCGAGAAAATACGTGTCCTTAAATACTCCATCCACATAAACCGTGTCATTGAGAGTCAATGATAAGTCTGGCCCTATGACATAGACCTTCCCGGAAGAAGAGAAATAGTTTCCCTCCCCGTCCGTCACACTCTCAAGAAGGATATTGAAACCTGTGTATCGTCCTTTCTTTCTGTTCGGCTCCGTCACAACCTTCCCGTAGAGTCCCGTCACGTTCTCCACTGCAACCGGAAGGTTCACCTGTGTGACAGCAAGGGACGATGAGAAGAGGGAGAAGAGAAGCACCATGAAAAGTACACCCAGGTAAAGCTTCTCCTTCTTTCTCACTAGATACAACAGCCCCGCCAACACTCCATAGCCCAACACACGGTAACTGAACACAATAGGTATAAATACAAGAGCATAAAAGAATAAAATAACAATCACATACTCCATACAGCACTAACTCCTTTACTTAACATAAGACAG
>CAVIAZ010000145.1:0-3796 GCA_963640795.1 bacterium
GAATAAGACATTCCCAGAGTAAACTGGAAGTCAACACCGTCATTTCCC
This sequence comes from bacterium, assembly GCA_963640795.1. GTDB lineage: Bacteria > Spirochaetota > Spirochaetia > Sphaerochaetales > Sphaerochaetaceae > Ornithospirochaeta. Next base: position 49 of record CAVIAZ010000145.1, read on the forward strand.
TCCACGTTATTGTGATTTCTCATGATAAGGCAGTCGACAACACCATAAACAGAGAGCGAGGAGAGAATGTTGTACTCACCGGTGAGCGAGAGCACAACTGTCTTCTCCACAGCATGTTCTGTCAAGACGGTATCAGTCTCAGGATCATAGTCACTGGTATCAAATGGATTGAATGTAGTTGGAGTTTTGACATCAGGAGCATTGTCATATTGGCCTCTATACATACTCCAATAGCTGTCGGCACTCATCGAGCCATGTTCAAGGAACATTGCCTCAAACCCAAGTTTGAATACTTCAGGAACCGTGTAGCTTAGCTTTGCATCCAAGAGAATCACATCATTGCCGTATGTATATGTAACGAACTTATTCTGGATCGTGACTCTATCGCATGAAATAATTCTGAGTTTCGCATCGTATCCGTAACCTTTTGTTGGCTCTGTCTGATAGTGCAGTCCCCTGATGAAGAGAAACGGATCAGTCTTTGCAAACTCTATCGAGCCATTGAGAATACCCTTTTCGAGAGTCATAGCCCCCTTTGCGCCAAGAAGGAAGCCGAGTGCCTGGGGATTTGTCCGTCCCTCTCCCGGGCCGGAGAACTCGTCAATGGCGAACTGGCCGTAGATATTCACTCCCTTAATCGGTGTATAGTTCGCTTCAAAGACAAGAAGAGAGTTGCCGTTACCTGCAACGTATTCGTTGTGCATGAAGCCGAATGGGTTGATCTGCATAAGGGAGAATGCGGGTTTACCCTTCGTAGCCCAGTACATACATGCTTCGTTGACAACGAATCCGACCTTGTTGGAGAAGAGATTGAATTCAAGCCTGTGGGCGACAAGTGTCTTGTAGCCGGAAAGGCTCTCATACTGTGACTCAACTGCATCAGGAGAAGGATAAGAGGCAAAGAGAATCGAATACTTGAACTTCTCGAAGTATGTTGTAAATCTTGCAAAGGTCTGCTTCGGAAAGGATGACGATAGCATCATATTTCCACTCTCTCCGCTTCCCCAGCTAAGTCTGTCTCTTCCCATAGTGATATTCCAATGATTTCCACCTGCGGAAACAAGGCTCTTATAAGGAACCGTCCAGTCAAAATCTGCAAGAGGATGTTTGTTTCCGTCTTTATCAAGCTCGTTGGAGAAAAGAAATGCATTGAGAATCGGGATGTTGATATTCACTATATTCTTATAGAGGAGATTTCTGTCCGTTCCTACATTGTAGCCGTAGTTATGCCCCATTGAGAGTTCAAAGTAGCCGTAGAAGCAATCAAGTGGCCATGCTTCAAAGCTTCCCACTAAAAAAGGCTTACGGGATGTAAAACCGTGAAACCAGTCACTCTCATCCGTTGTGATGTCCTTATTTGTGTGGACATAGCCCTCAAGGTTAGCCTCAAGACCGAAGGACAGCCCAAGATTTTCTTCATACTTGATTTTCGGGGTGCTTACAAGTTTCTTCTCCAGAGCATCATATGCACTCTTCGCTGAATCGGAGAGGGAGTTATAATCGATTCTTTGAAGCATGAGAATCATCTCATTCTCGCTCCACGGTCCGGATGAGGATGGAAGGCTTCTGCCGGAAAGAATATATAAGTTCTCCATCTCCTTATAGATGGGTGTATCGACAGATATTACACGCTGTCCATTGGAGTATGCAGCAGCTGCCACAGTAAATATGACAGCTATGAGAAATAAGGTGATTGCTTTCTTCATAAAATCCTCTTTTTATTTGTAATAAAACGATTTAAGAATACCCTTCCCCGAAAGGAGTTGTCAACATGATTTATCTTGCCTTTTTTCTTTAACGGTGTTTAACTGAAACGGAGGTTATTGAATGAAAAAACTATTTGTATTTCTGTTTTTTGTTCTTTTGTGTTCTTCTCTCTTTGCATACACGAATAACGCTCTCATCTATTCTTGTGAAGACTCTATCTATTCAGATATGGATAACCTCTATTCTGAGGCCGGGCTCGTAAGGCCCTCAGGCAACAGACCCTGGTCAGAGGCTGAGGCAGTAAAGATGCTGGGGAAAGTTGAGAGGGAGGGCCTCTCGGAATATGGTAAAAAGCTATTCGACAGGATTGAGGAAAAGCTCGATTCCGGTCTCAAATGGAACTATGGCGAGGATTTTTCCCTCAATGTCGGATTGGTAACCTCCATAGAGGGTTACTTTCATACTAATGATGAGTCATTCATAACAGAGTACGACTGGGAAAGATCATACGACGAGAGAAAGTCATTCCTTCGCTTGTACCTCGAGACAGGCGCCAATGACAACTTTTACGCAACAACAGATATACACTTCAGACACAACCGTGTCGACAGACTGGATGAATTTACAGCATACAAGGACAGCGGGAGACTGAGCAATGACAGCTATATTGGATCATACAAGATAGACGGAGACAACAAATTCGTGAAGAGGTCATACTTCTTCTCCCAGAATGCCCAGACTAATGTCTTCTTCGACACAAGACACTTCTCGTTCATCTGGCCGAGACGCGCAGTATTTTCATTCGGAGGAAAAGACTGGAACTTCTCTCTCAACAGGGATTATCTGAGTCTTGGAAACGCATATTTTGGAAATCTTCTTGTAGATGACCATACCTTCAGCGACTACTCGAAACTAACATTCTTCAGTAACCACTTCAAGTTCGATTCAATCCTTATTTTCTTGAACACAGCAGTGAACGGTGGGGAAAATATGGATGACGAGGCAAGAATATATCTTATCCACACATTCCAGTTCAGAATACTTGACAGGGTGTCATTAACAATAAGTGAAAATGTCATGTACAGGTACAAAACATTCAACATTCTCTATCTGAACCCATCCTACATATACCACAACTATAACAACAGAAGCATGTTCAACGCATTCCTCTATCTCGATATGAACATTCTCATCATCAAAAATCTTGAATTCTACGGCCAGTTCGGAATGGACCAGGCACGTGCCCCCAATGAGAATGACTGGCAGAGCAACTCTATGGGATTCGTAACAGGGCTCTCATACACCCACCCGATTGCCGACGGCACCCTCAAAGTCTATGCCGAATACACAAAGACAATGCCTCTTCTCTACAGGAGGGACAAAGTAGACTTCATCCGTGTATACCGTTACAACGCGGTTGATTCTTCCGATGCATACTTTGTTGACTACTTCGACTACATAGGTTTCCCCTACGGAGGGGACTGTAGGATGCTTGAGCTAAGAAGTGAATACACAAGCCTTGAAAACTGGAATGCCACCGTATTCTCACGCTTTGTGCAGAAAGGAGAAGTCAACATCTTCAAAAGCCACAACAATGACGGGGAAAACGACTCCTGGGCTAACCTCTCGGGAGACACACCCTACGGAGACAAGGTGAAATACTTCATGGTTCTTGGCATCAAAGCAGAGGCATCACTTGAGCCTCTCTTCTCCTGGCCGGATGTGTCGTTCAATGTAGAGCTGGACTGGGTTGGAAGATTCAACTACACAAAAAGTACGAATAGTATCAGCGACAGAGAGTCTGACCTACAGTTTACAATAGGAGTAACTCTCGAGATTTAACGCACCGGGCCTGCAACCCTCTTAACTGCCTTCTCCTGCTGTTTAATACAGCCACCACACTGTATTACTGGAGAGAACACAAAGAAATAATGGAAACAGCATTTTTTCTCTTTAGCAAGGAGAGAAGTCAGGTTTTTCTGACCTAAAGAAATTTGTCTCCCGCTTTCCGGCAGGAGACATTTTCTTTTCATGCTGAAAA
>CAVIAZ010000146.1:0-3654 GCA_963640795.1 bacterium
TCCAATATATAAATGAGAATTTGAAATATTATTTTGTCATTCTTGAATAGTGACTCTAGAATTAAATCATATTTCAGGAGACAAAAAAGATGAAGGAAGACGTAAGTTTTCGCAAGCCAAATCTCCCTTCATCAATACAAAAATGCCAATACAGTCTGACACCCACTACTTAAAATTTCAAGAGAGCGAGTTAAAGGAATCGAAAAAAAGGAAGGACCTTGGTAATTCGGTAAGGCCGAGAATGTGTCCTTACTGCGGAGAGAAGGAATGCATGATTCTCCACCAGTGGGTACTGCGTTTTCTCATATTGGGTGCAGAGGAAATCGTAAATCTTCTTGTTCCTGTATATAAATGTAAGGAGTGTGGTCGCCACATAAGGGTTCTGCCGAAGGAGTGCCACGTCTACCATCAGTACTCAAGTGCCCTCATACTTTTCGTTCTGAGACTGTACTACAGGAAAGGAAAGTATGTCCGTCTTAGATGGATAGATCCGTCCCTGATGCGGCGATGGGTGAAGGGATTTGAAGAAAACGCACGCTCTTTTAAAAATCTCATTCTCAAGGGTATTGAGAAGGCGCTTGAGGAGATTCCACGCTTTTCAATTTTATTCCGAAGCAATGTCAAAATAATGGGGAAGAATGAGGATGCCGGTATTTATAGTAAAAACCAATGTCCATTCACCCTGGGCGTCTGTCTCAACTCATTTTAGTCTGATTACAGCCTAAAAAGGCAAAGGAGAAGACTTATGGCAATGAGCAGAGGAGAAGAAAGGGCACTATTCAAGTTCAACATCATCTTCCCAATAACGGATCCGAACCTCGCTCCGGGCGTCAGAGCAAGAATGATTAGGGAAATATGTGCTAAAGAGTACAAAATTCCGTATTCGAAGAAGACTCACATAAGTGAGAATACGGTTTATGGATGGTACCGCACCTACATGGAGGCCGGAACTATTGATTCTCTTGCTCCCAAAGGGAGAAGCGACAAGGGTAAGAACCGCAAGCTTACCCCGGAGGCTCGAGAGGAGCTTCTAAATAGATACCGCGCCAAAGAAGACTATGTTCCTACAAACGTTATGGTGGAGAATGCACAGAGAGACGGAGTCTTTACAAGTGCAGACACTGTTGGAATGGGTAGACTCTACCAGATCTTCCGTGATGACGAAAACAACTCCCGCAATCCTCATGAGAAGGATAGAAGAGCATTTAGAGCTCCCGAGATTAATGACCAGTGGCAAAGCGATGCGATGCACGGTAGACCCTGTCTTCTTAATGACGGTACTGAGATAGTTCCAAAGATGTTTGCCTGTATCGATAATCGCAGCCGTCTCATCTGTTATTCCGCATGGTATAGATCAGAGACAGCAGACTGCTACATGGACTGTCTATGGAATGCATTTCAGCTTAGAGGATTACCACGTACATGTTTCTATGACAACGGCTCCAGCTTTAGGGACGAGAGATTAAAGTTAGGGTGTGCATCTCTAGGCGTACAACTGATTTATGCAAAGCCATACTCGCCCGCCAGCAAGGGCTGTATAGAAAGATTCAATAGAACGGTAAGACAGCAGTTTCTAAGTAGGCTTCCCCCTGAGCCTATAACGCTTGATGAGCTGAATGAAAGATACCAGAAGTGGGTGGATGACTACAATAGAAGACCTCATTCGTCTCTTGACGGCAAGTCTCCCCTCCAGTGTTACCTTTCAGAGGTGAAAGCAATAAGACAGGCTCCCGAGAACCTCCCTCTCTACTTCAGAGCAAGAGAGATGAGAGTCGTAAGACAGGATAGAACTGTCAGCTATGACAATGTAATGTACCAGGTGCCACTTGGATACTCGGGAAAGAAGATTGAGCTCAGATTCTTTGAAAGCGACCCGGAGAATACTATGGAAGGCTTCTTCAGCGGTAAGAGCATCGGCATGTTGAAGAAGGTCGATAGAGAAGCAAACTACACTATCCGCAGAAGGAAGTAGAAGGAGGATATATATGTATAAGGATGAGAAACGAGCTGACCAGAGTCTTAATGTACCAATCATGCAGTTTTTCGAGATGAAGAAAACTCCATTCCCTCAGAGGCTGGGAGCAAAGGACATCTATGAGCTGCCACATGTGAAGGAAACATCGGAGATGGCGGAATTCGCATTTCAGAACGGGATGTTCTACGCCGTCATCGGCGATGTAGGCTCTGGTAAGACAAGCGCATTGAGGTATGCCTGTGCGAGACTTGAAAACAAGCGGGCCACTGTATTAAACATAGTCGGAGGCATGTGGAGCTTTACCGAATTCATGCGTCAGGTTCTGGCGTCTTTCGGATGTGATGTCCGCAACTACCAGATGGGTGTGATGGTCAGGATGATTCAGGATAAGCTCCTGGCTATACAGGCTGACGGCAGGAAATGCATCTTTCTGGTAGATGAAGCTCACCTGTTAAGGAATGATGTATTTGCACAGCTGCACATACTCGCACAGCGGGAGGAGAGCAAGGGGCCGTTATTCTCCCTTATGCTCTGTGGCCAGGAAGAGCTTGCGGAGAAACTCTCCTCTCCGACGGCAAAGCCTCTGATGAGCAGGATTGCCTCCGGTTATTACATCCCGCCATTAAGAAAAGAAGACTTCATAGCATACATTGATCATCATCTTCTCCTTGCCGGACGCAAAGAGCAGGTTTTCGATGAACTCGGACTCGATGCGCTCTGGCAGGTAAGCAATGCAAACCTCAGGGAGATAGGAAGGAATGCCCTTCTTGCGATGCAGTATGCAGCAAACAACGGACTCTATACGGTGACGGCAGAATGTGTGCGAAAGTCGCAGCGCCCGTTCTGGGGAAGCGTTGATCATAGTGCCGACGCCGTAAACAGTATACCAGATTTCTCAGGAGGAAGACGTGGCTAGAAAGTATTATAGTGGACACAGCAGAAGCGAAGTTCTTGTCTCAGACTATATTGTCGGGACTGAAACTCTCAAAAGAATGATTGGGAATACAATTCTTCTGTACCTGATGGCTGATGAACGCCTCGACAGTAATGCATACCGAAGATTGACAACATCGGCAAGAGCAATCAGGGACAGCGACAAACACCCAAAACGAAGGCATAAGTCTGAGCCAAGTGAAGAACGATACCTTTTTGATGAGGAAGATTTCGAATTATTGATAGGAGACTGCCATGAATGCCAGAGATAAGAAAAAGATGAACAGGGCAACTGAGCTGGCAGCCGACGCAATTCATGCAGTAGTTAATGCATATGTCGAAGTCCTGGAAACCCTGATTAATAATGAACTGAAAAAGCAGATGCATCTGCCACCTTCTCTTCAGGACTCGCCGGTAGGAATGGACTTGCGATACAGCATAGACTTCCTCGAAAACAAAATTAACGATGCCGAGAGCATTCTGTTTTCGAAAGTAATGGAACTCTCAGGGAAGGGAGATACAATTGACTTCTGAGGCGCTCCTTAAGTAAACCCTTTTTTAGACAGTGCCCCTTTCACAGTAGTGAGGGGGCTTTATGCTTGCCACGATATTATTGACGAAACCACTCCTCATAAATAAACACAATCCACACTACAACGGGACATGACGGGAGCTCAGATTAATATTTCAAAAATAGACTCAGATTATTTCTTTAAAGCAGGGGTAAAACAATTTTTCAAACTACA
>CAVIAZ010000147.1:0-3641 GCA_963640795.1 bacterium
AAAGGCTTATAAATCAGGGGAATCTCCAGACGGAATAAGAGTTGGCTCTCTTTTTCTCCGGTTTAAGGTCCAAGATATCATCTGCCCATCTCTGCCGGAATTTGGTATGTCAAATATGTTATTTCCCTCTTATAATGAAGGCATGAAGAAGATGTTCAGAATAGGTGAGATAGCCTCTCTTTCCGGCCTGACGCCGAGAACAATACGCTACTACATGGAGCTCGGACTCCTCCCTGAAGACAGAAGTAAGGGAGGGCAGAGGAACTTCACACAGAATGACCTTGTGTATCTTAAGCGTATAAAGGAGCTCAAGGCTCTTGGTTTCTCCCTTGAAGAGATAGGACGGATTATAAGTCTCAAGAAGGAGGATGAGTCAGGTTCGTTGAGGAGGACTGAACTCTTGAGACAATACAGGGGAAAACTTAGTGATGACCTCTCAAGGATCAACACTCTCAAGAAACATGTGGAAGAACTGGAGTGGCATATAAAACAGCTGGAGGAGGCTGAAGGCGGTGCCTTCAGGGAGTGCCCCGGGTCCAGCTGCATCACATGTCTCTACAGAGAGAAGTGTGTGTTCTTCAAAAAGGATGAGGATTAATCAATTCTGTGCCCTGTAGGTGTTGATGGCATCCTCCACTGTCTTCTCCATCTCGCTTACTGCTGTGTCTATACTTTTACCCGAGATTACATCCACAACATTTTTCTGGAAAGAGTAGTAGATGGTATAGGCAGAGGGAAGCCATACGTTCACCATGCTCTCCTTTGAGGAGAGAACGTAATCAGATGCCACTTTATATAGCGGATTCTTTTCAATAAACGAGATGTACGCAGGCTCCGAGTATGTCTCTGTGTTTACGGGGATATAACCGGTGTTCTCACTCCACTTTGCCTGGACTGATGGTGACACCAGATACTCCAGTACAGTCTTCACTGCCTCAGAGGATGTGAAACTGAAGAGCGCCCCTCCCGATACAATTGCTCCACCTGTTGCAGCTTCATTTACAACCGGTACCGGACTCACACCAACCTCGAAGGAGTCCCCGACACTGTTTATAACAGCTGTAAGATTTGACGATGAGGAGAGCATGGAGAGGGTACGTCCGCTTACAAAGTCATCCTGAACTCCGCTTGAAACAGAAGAAGCGTATCCTGTGTCATAGAGGGCCTTCCACTTTTCAAGAAATGCCTTATAAGTTCCTTCCTTTCCGAAGAGAACTTCAGTTGCATACCCGTCGTGTCCGTTCCTGTTATTCACCATATAGGTCCCTCCATTCTGGGCACAGATGAAATAACTTAGTTCATATGTAGCAGGAACACCCTCAAAGAAGGAGATATTGTCTGAGCCGAGAACTTTGGAAAGTGAAATCATATCATCAATTGTTTTCGGCTCTGATACTCCGTTCTCGTCAAAGACAGTCTTATTATAATAGTAAAGAAGGGCAGACCCGTTGAAGGGTAGAGCGATTGTTCCCCTTTGGGAGGTGAAGTTGTTGAGTGCGGAGGGGAGGATGGAGGAAGTATCAAAATTGAGTTCCTCCAGTGTCACAGTCTTTTCAGAGTTATTCATATCGAGTGCGGCAGTTGCGTCCATCATTGCGATATCGGGGAGAGTGGAGGAGATAATGGCAGCATTTACCTTTGTAAGGACATCATTCGCCTTTCCCTGGTAAATAGCCTCAACTTCAATCCCTTTTTCCTTACCGACTGTATCATTGAATTCGTCAATAATCTCCTCAAAGATGGAGAGTGCATTCCCCTGGCTTGAATGCCATATCGTAACATGCGTGACATTCTCCTCTTTCCCTCCCATGGCAAAGAGAAGTGATGATAAAGAGACTATGCATAAAAAAAGAAAAACAAGTCTTTTCATTATTATTCAACTCCTATTTTCTAATAAGTGTTTCCTCTATCTTATTCTTTGTAAGTGCCAATATGATGATTCCCGGTAGGGTAATAACAGCGATGGTTGCCATCAATGCACCTTTCTCCCCGTTCTCGGCAAAACCCAGCATCGAGAGTGCGACCTGTATAGTACGGCCCGAACTCTTATTGGTTACAAGAAGAGGCCAGAGGTAGCTGTTGAAGGAAGTGATGAGGCTCTGGATAAAGACTGTCATCACCACCGCTTGTGATATAGGGATGAGAATGCGGGTTATGTACACAAGGTCTCCTGCCCCGTCAATCTCTGCCGCTTCATAGCTTTCCTTTCCCATTGCTTTGAAGTACCCCATAAGAAGGAGCATCTGGGAAGCGCTGAAGAGCCCCGTTATGATAATCCCCAGGTGAGTGTCGAGAAGGCCAAGGAAAGAGACTGTCCTGTAGTTCTGGTAGAGTATGGCATCGGAGGGAATAAACAAAGTAAGTACAAGGATGGAGAATATTACTCCCTTTCCTTTGAACTTCAGGTGTGTGAATGCAAAGGAAGCAAAGACAGCTGTTATTACACGGATGAAAGCCTGGAGGAGGGATGTGACAATTGAATTCATCATGTACCTTGTGAAGTTTCTCTCCCCAAGTGCCTTCATGTAGTTAGACCATATGGGGGATGATGGGAATATATTCAGCTCATTGAAATCCTTCTGGCTGAAGAGGGACGAGGAGAAGATATAGAAGATGGGAAAGAGTACAATAATTGAGAGAACAGTGAGAAGGAGGATTCTCACTATCTTTCTTATCTTATCCTTAGTTTTCATTCTTCTTCCTCCTGTGGTAGAAGACCATAAAGATGATTACGGCATAGAGAATAAGAGAAGAGAGAGTGTTCTGCACTGCTCTGTTACCACTACGGAAGGCCTCTGTATAATAATAGAACATTATAGTCTCTGTGCTCCTGTACGGCCCTCCCTCGGTGAGGATAATCACCGGAGCTGAAATGAGCAGAGCATCCTTGATAGCAAGAAAAACAGTTACAAGAACAGTGTGCTGCACCTGCGGGAGTTCAATCATGAAGAAGAGTCTCTCCCCGCCGGCTCCATCCATCCTGGCAGCCTCGATGATGCTCTTATCTATTGATCTGAATGAACAGAGCAGGAGAATGTAATCCAGTCCGAAGTCGAGAAAGATACCGAGAATAACAAGTACAATCATTGCTCCTTTCTCTGTTGTGATCCCACCGAAGGATGAGGAGAGGATGTTGTTGATTACACTGCTCTTCCCTCTGAAGAGTTCCTTCATTACCAGACTGTATGCCGATAATGAAACAGCAAGTGGCATGAAGAAGATGAATTCGGGAATAAATGAAAGCCTGCTCTTTCGTCTTGTAAGGGACGCACAGAGTAGTGTAAAGAAGGTATTCGCAGGGACAAAGATGATAACAAATACAAGGGTATTCTTCAGTGCATTAAGAAATGACGGATCAGAGAATAGAATCTTATAGTTATTGAAGAAAGCAAATCCCATGACCTTCCCGGAGTTGCTCACAGTCAGGAACGACTGGATGATTGCCGATAGGGAGGGATAGATAGAGAAGACAAGACTCAATACTACAGATGGAAGTAAAAACAGATACGCATTCCTTGCTTCTTTTCTCATAACGAGAAGGAATATAGTGGAAAGAAAGAATACTGTCAACAGGAAAAACTAAATTAACTTCTTGCACTACAAATAGATATGTGACGAAAGAGAACTTAACGTTAAGTTTT
>CAVIAZ010000148.1:0-3615 GCA_963640795.1 bacterium
ACCCACGTTGACGGGATGAAAACCCGTTGTCCTAACCACTAGACGAAGGAGACAAGAGAGTGAGCCGCATTGGATTCGAACCAATGACCCACGCCTTAAAAGGGCGTTGCTCTACCTACTGAGCTAGCGGCCCGCTTTCGCAACAAGAGAAAGTTAGCAGAAATTATTGTCCTCTGTCAACAATCATTTGTCAGGTATATAGCTTAATTGCTCATTTTTAACGGCTTTCTCTTCAATTTTCTTAATGAAGTGAAGGTAGACGAAGGGAAGTATGCACCCTGATGAAATCCAACTTGTGGCATTGCTGAGACAAATTCCCATAAAACCGAAGGCTTTAGTCAGCGTGAATGCTGTTGAGAGCCTTGCACAGAGTTCAAGTCCTGCACTGAGCATTGGTATCTTACCGCTCCCAAGTCCCTGACAGCCGGTACGGAAGATGAAGATTGACCCTAGCGGGATGAAGAAGTAGCCGATGAGCTGTACATACTTGACACTGTAATTGATTATCTCGGCATTCTGCGGCGTGTTCTCAATGAAGAGTACTGTAAATGGATAGGCGACAAGGTAGCAGAGACCCAGTCCGATGGCAGAAACTATGACATCCAGGATGACGGCAATTTTGAAGCCTTCCCTGATTCTTTTGTATTCTCCTGCACCGAGGTTCTGGGAGGCGTAGGCGGAAATTGCAAAACCGAGGGCAGGGAAGAACTGCGTGACAATGTTCTCTATCTTGCTTGCGCATGAATAGGCTGCGACAAGATCCGAACCGAACCCGTTTATTGCCATTTGCACAATGATAACGCTGATGGCTGTTACGCAATATTGGATGGCCCCCGGCATACCGACGGCAAGGAGCTGACGAGATACAGTCCAATCAAATTTCCATTCCTCCCGTGTGCATTTGAACTCAGGGTAGTTCTTCCTTATAAATATATATGAGAGAAGTGCTGCAACTCCCTGTGAGAAAACTGTAGCTATGCTTGCTCCCATGACTCCCCAGCCGAAGTAAAGAATGGAGACAATATCGAGGATGATATTGAGGATGGCAGAGATTATCATGAAGATGAGAGGGGACTTGCTGTCTCCCATTCCCCTGAGAACTCCGGCATAGAAGTTATAAAGGACATTGCATATAAGAAAGAGGTATACAACGACGATGTAACTGTTGGACATCTCGATAATATTCTCGGGGGTGTTGATGAGTCTGAGAAGTGGCATCGAAAGTAACGTGAACACAATGCCTACAATGACTGAAATTGCAATTGAGAGGATTGTGCCGTTCACGTAGGCTTTCTTCATTCCCCTCTCGTCCCCGGCCCCGAAGCGCTGCGAGAGGATGGCAGTGAAACCCATTGTCAGGCCCTGGGCAAAGCCGGTCACCATGAAGCTGTAGCCTGTGACTGCACCGACTGCCGCAAGAGCCTCAACTCCGAGAAGTCGGGACACGATGAGTGTATCAGCCATAAGGTAAAGCTGCTGAAAAATATTACCTATGAAGGTAGGAATCGTAAATCCTAAAAGAAGCTTTAAAGGGCTTCCTGAAGTCATGTTTTTTTGCATGAGGGAATATTATAAATATAGGAATCGGATTTCAAGATTTAATGCACAATATTGAAGAGGAAAATTCAGTTTTCAGTTGCATTTTTCAGAAGTTGTTTATGTAGGTTGTCAACATGTTCTTCAAAGCATACGTCATAACGGGGGATGAGTATCATATTGGATGGAATTGATTGATTCGAATAATCCGTGTCAATTGTTATAAGGATAGAATAACTGCAATTTTTCTCCATACTTGCTCTCTTGAGAAGTGAAATTGCTTCGAATAAATTTTCATCACGCTTCTGCAACTTCAGAGCCACAGGCTTCCCGTCGTATTGTTTTTTCAGGATACCGTCTATACCTCTGTTCCTCTGCACAATGTTGCAGTCAAATTGCTTCAGGATTGTAAGTTCATCCTCTGTCTTTGTTTCATATGATTTGATTCCGTTTATGAGGAGGGAAGAAGATGTTTTGAACGGATTATCCAACCTCTTCTTTGACAGGCTCACTGCTTCAGGATTTATGTCTATCCCGATGTAATCACGTTCCAGTAGTTTTGCAGCTACCAGAGTTGTTCCGCTCCCGCAAAAAGGGTCCAAGACCAAATCTCCCTTGTCTGAGCCAATTGAGATTATTCTTTCAAGGAGTTCGACAGGCTTCTGTGTAGGATAGCCTACACGTTCTTTTGCCTTCGGGTTCAGATATGGGATATTCCACACATCTGAAACAGGGACTCCCTTTTTCTCTTTTGAAAGAACTATGTTTCCATTCTCATCCCGCTTGTATTTTGTTTTGCCGTTCTTGTCTCTTTCTCGTTCCTGGAGAATCTGATCAAGATTAGTTGTAGGGGAATACTCTCCGTAAAGCATATTGAACTTAAATTCTGCTGTCTTGCTGTAAAAGAATATTGTCTGGTGGGCAGGCAAAAGTCCTTTTCTGGAGTTGGACCATCTTCTATAAGTCCAGATTATTTCACTTTGGAAATTATCTTCTCCGAATATCTCATCAAGAAGAATTCTCAGATAGTGGTTTGCACTTACATCGCAGTGAAGAAAGATATTTCCTTTGTCTTTGAGGATTCTTCTCATTTCAACCAGACGTATTTTCAGGTATTCAAGATAATCTGTTCTAGATTCCCAGACATCCTGAAATTCATACCTTATACCTTCTGAATTGACGAGGGAATGGTTCTTTTGTGTGAAAAAAGGAGGGTCAAGATAAATCAGGTCTACTGTGCCACTATTGATTTTCTTCAGAACATTCAGACAGTCATCGTTATAAATCATATTTCCCTTGATTCTGCAATTTTCTGGAGAATCTCCAGCAGATTGATTCCCGTATAATCTTCAATATATTTCCAGGCTGAATCGCCATAGAAATATTTTCCTCCGATGCCTTCATATAATGTCTCAAGTGTTTCTTGGATATTTATCGCCTGCGTTCTCTGTGGGTAATAGAACATTATGCGTATGGGGGTATAGCCATAATTCTTTATTGCCTGGATGCGTATGTGCTCTTTTGTAATGTGATCTCCGTCTGTTGTGGCATCACGCCATTTTATTTCATGGGCATCTTTCCCTACAAGAGAATCTATTTCAAATGTGCGGGGTCTTTGTCCTTTTGGATTAGGGATTCTGGTTTTTTTTGAATCAGGATATTTGTAATTGATGCAGATTGCTGTTGCTTCTTCAAGAAAGGCACCTGCGTAGTTATAAAGGAATCTTCCTTTATTCTGGTATCTGTCTATCAGGTTACCTTCTTCTTCAGAAATTCCAAGGACACGATAGATGAGGTAGTGAGATGTATCATCTCCCTTCATTTCATTGAACCTGTGTTCAACCTGTTTCTGTAACTTTGATGCATATTCATCAGCAAGTTTCTTAACCTTATAATATATGTCCTTGTTCAAGAACCTGTCTCCTGTTAATAATCCGACTTTTCCTTATTTTAATAATTGGGAGGACAAAAAGCAAAGGCATATATGAAAAACAGGGGCAGGATAAGTAAAAATAAAAAATTCAAAAAAACTTAAAAAAGGGACTTCCCATTTATGAGTGAAAAGTGTAAGGTATTCGA
>CAVIAZ010000149.1:0-3585 GCA_963640795.1 bacterium
TAGTAGGTCAAAAAATGACCTAGTTGAAAGATTTTTTTAAAATTTCCACTACTTGTTTAAATTCAATTTTATCGCTCACTTCAGGCCAAAGATAGATTTTCCTTCTATCAGATGCACACGAGTGTCCTTTTGGGAGAACTTGATAAGATCATCCGAGAATCCCGATTTTGATATTAGATAATACTCGTCACTACTTTTGCAGGAATGGACGAGAGCAATCTTTCTTTTGAGGGAATCAAGTACTCCGAGCCCACCTATCTCAACATACAAAGAAAAGGCTTAAGATTATTCATATCGGTAAAAGTCTGCATGATTGTGATTAAATCACGATTTAATATATAAATGAAGGTTCATTGGAGAAAGAAAAAACTCCCTTTTTACGGGGAGTTCTGTATTGGTTATCCATCCTGACTTACTCGTAGGAAAGTGCCTGGATAGGATCAAGAGCCGAAGCCTTAGCTGCGGGGTACCATCCGAAGAAGACACCGACTGCCGAAGAGAAGGCCAGGGAAAGCACGACAGACATCACGGAGAGTTTAAGACCATATGAGAGTGCAGATGCAACCACATAGCTTATTCCCACTCCGAAGAGAATGCCGAAAACTCCACCACAAACTGAGAGAACCATAGCCTCCACAAGGAACTGGTGTCTGATCGTTTTCGGAGTAGCTCCGAGAGCCTTTCTTATACCAATCTCTTTTGTTCTTTCCACGACTGTAACAAGCATGATGTTCATTATCCCGATACCACCAACTACCAGCGAGATAGCAGCAACAGCAGAAAGGAAGGTTGTCAGCGTTTCCATGATAGAGTTAGTCATCTCGACAAACTCCTGAGCTGTCGACACCATGTACTCATCTGACGAGGCTATCGAAGACATGTAGGTCTTAATCTCTGCCGAGACATTTGTTGCAGTATAATTCTCATTAACCTGGAAATAATACCCCGAGACGCTCGTAACCTTTCTCATGTTCTGACTGTATGTGTAGAACGGAATGTAGACATCGTTGTTGGTATTGGTTGTAGACGACTCGGACGTGTCTGCGAGAATACCGACTACTTTGTATGTCTTAGCCTGAGTACGGAATATGGAGACATAATTTCCGAGAGCATCTCCGCCGGGGAAAAGATCCATAGCAATATCGTACCCAAGAACAACAACCTGATTCTTGCTCATGTTGTCCTCTTTAGTAAAGAAAGAGCCGTCCATGATCTCCAGCTGTTTCATATCACCATAGGTCGAAGAAGTACCGTAGACAGTAGCGCTTGCCGTCTCCTGGCTGTGTCTCACAGTTGCAGTACCGGTGGCACGGATAGCAACGTTGTCTATTCCCTTCACAGTTTCTCTAATTGTGTAGCCAAGTTCTTCATCAAAGACTGTGCTTGAACCGAAATTGGAAAGGGTAACAAGGTCCATCCCGGAGAGATTCATATCTGCATTAATCGATTGCTTGACGCTCTCACCGAGGGTCATGATGGCTACAACGGAGCCTACACCTATTACGATACCAAGCAGTGAGAGAAAAGTTCTCATCTTGCTTGTGACCATACTTTTTATAGCAAGTTTAAAGTTCTCGAGTAGCATCTTCTTCCACTATCCTTCCGTCCCTGATGAAAATCTGCTCGGGACACTGCAGACCAAGTTTTCTGTCATGTGTGACAAAGACGATTGTACGTCCTTCCTCATGAAGCTCCTGGAAGAGCCCCATAACCTCATGCCCTGTTCTTGTGTCCAGGGCACCTGTCGGCTCATCGGCAAGGAGAATATCGGGGTCATTTACAAGAGCACGCGCAATGGCCACCCTCTGCTTCTGTCCGCCTGAAAGCTCACTCGGGAGATGCTTCATTCTTTCCTTTAGGCCTACTTTCTCAAGCATAGCCTCGGCTCTCTCTTTTCTTTCCTTATGGGGAACAAGAGAGTAGACCATAGGAGTCATGACATTCTCCAGGGCATTGAGTTTACCAAGCAGGTTAAACTGCTGGAAGATAAAGCCTATTTTCTGGTTTCTCAGAAAAGCCAGTTCGGTCTCATCCATACCGTTGGTGAGTTCACCGCCTATAGTTATGTAACCGCTTGTCGGAGTATCGAGACATCCGATAAGGTTCATAAGAGTGGACTTTCCGCTTCCAGAAGGGCCCATTATGGCTGTAAACGAACCTCTGTTTATGCTAAGCGAGGCGTCATCCAGGGCCTTTACAAGATATTCTCCCACCAGATAATAGCGCCTTACATGATTAAGCTCTATAACACTGGAAGACATTAGAAACCTCCTATCGAGAATCCGGAACCTTCACTTGACGAAGCCCTGTATGTCACTGTCTCTCCTTCTTTGAGACCTGAGAGAACCTGGCTGTAACCTTCTCCAAGATAAGAAACTGTTACGTTTCTTCTTTCTGTTGAACCATCAGCCTTCTTGACTGTTACGTAGGTCTTTCCGCCCCTCTCTGTAGATACTGAAGAAGACGGGACAAGGAGCATCTCGACATCCTGTTCCATATCGATTGAACCTGTGAAGGTATATCCTGTCCTGAGTCCTGAAGGAGGATTGTCAATTGTCAACTCTACATCAACAACGCCGATACCCGAACTTGTATATCTTCCTTCCATTGGGATATACGTGACATAAGCAGGAACGCTCTGTCCCGGGAGGGAGTCGAATGAAAGAGTGGCAGTAAGGCCATCTTCTATATACTGCATATCGACTTCATCGATTTCGACAGTAGTTTTCAGTTTCGATATGTCAATAACTGTAATAACAGTTGTACCAGCAGAGACATAGTCGTTCTCGGCAATGCTTACCTTTGAAACGATTCCGTCAAAGTTAGCTGTGAGAGTTGTATAGGAAAGCTGCTCTTCATAATTCTTCTTATTGAGTTCAAGAAGCTCAAGGTCTCTTGTCGATCCGCTGATCTTAGCCTCTGCAATCTTGTTCTCTATATCCTGGAGATCTGACTGCTGCTTAGAGTCATCGATTGTAGCCAATACCTGTCCCTTTGTAACGGAATCACCAACCTTGACAAAGACACCTGTAACAGCACCTGAGGAGCGGAAGTTAGCTTCCTGCTTGTCATAAGCCACAACGTTACCCGATATGTCAATACTCTTAACATACTTGCTTCTTGTCACTGTGTACTCAATATTGGTGCTTGAATTCTGGAGTGCAGCAATTTTAGCATCACTGTCTTTCTTCATCTTCAAAAACCAGAAGAGAACCAATGCCACAATCAATATGACAATTAACCAGCCGACCAAACTTTTTACTCTTTTCTTTCTCTTTCTTGCAGCCTGGGCATCTCTGAGTTTCTTTTCCTGTCTCTCGCTTTCGCTCATTACTACTTCTTCTTTCTTGTCCATTTTCAATTTTTCCTTAATTTTTATAGTGCAAAGATTGCCAGATCACGCTCAAGTGAGAGGCCCTCAATAATCACAAGTGTATAATCGGTCTGACTCGATGAATAATCGAGCTCAGCACTCTTCAGGTTCTCTTCTGTCTCAAGTCCGAGATTATAGAGAGCCTGTGTATTCTCAAGGAGAGTCTTCCTGTACTCCAGGGAGGTCTCAGCCTGACTCAGCTTGGTGTTCCA
>CAVIAZ010000150.1:0-3529 GCA_963640795.1 bacterium
CTATTCAAGGCAGTGGATTAAATAGCGGTAACTCATCTTTTTGTACCACTTACCGCTATCAAATCAAGTCAGCTACCCTTCTCTCAGTCAGGTTCAAAGTTGATTTGATTATACTTCCTTCATGGTATACCGCCACCCGGGAAACGGTATTGAGGGAGAATCGATGAAGACTGGAAATATCAGCTTTGACAATAGAACTTTCCCACCCTTGCAATGTATTATCATAGTCATGTCCAACTGGAAAGATTTCTTCACAAATACCATACTAACTCGAGGGAAAGCCATCTCAGACGCAGGCCATGCCATAATACTCGCCTCAAACAAAAACAACGACGGCAGCACAACAATCGTAGCAGCGGTCACTGACGCCTCCGAGACATATCAGACGTCTCTCACACTCGACAAAGATAATGAACTTCAAGATGCGTACTGCTCATGTCAGTACCATGCAAAGAACATATATTGTAAACACATTGCAGCCCTTCTCTACTCCGAGGTGGGAGACAGCCGTACAGAACCAGGCAACTGACAGAGCCCACAGAATCGGACAGACAAAGCGTGTCACGGTCTATAAGATGATTTGTCAGAATACGATTGAGGAGAAGATTATCAAGCTTCAGGAGACGAAGAAGAACCTTGCTGACGAGATAGTCTCTGCCGACAACATATCGCTCTCTTCTCTCTCGAAAGATGACCTGATGGAACTTCTGTCGATATCGAAGATGGGATGAGTATCAGCATCGCAAAGGCAGTGACCTCCGCTTTGCTTCCTCCATATACCTGCGCATAATTGTGTTTTTTATCCCATCTAAAGGTGCGCATAATTGGGATTTTTGCTGTTTATTATATTGCGCACTACCGTAATTCATTGTATTTTAAGGTTATAGTTTATATTCTCATTATCAGGAGAAAAAAATGGTACTTTTTAAACGAAAAATCTATTCCGCCATGCTCAAATGGAAGAATGAATGTAACGGCAGCCGGGCTCTTTTGATAGAGGGCGCAAGGCGTGTGGGGAAAAGTACAATCGCACTGGAATTTGCCAAAAAAGAATATGCCAGGCACCTGGTCATAGACTTCGCAAAAGTCGAAGACGAAGTAAAATCCTACTTCAAGAAATACTTGAATAATCTCGACACTTTATTCATGATGCTTCAGGCTCACTTTGGGGTAACACTGGAAAAAAGGAACACCCTAATCATCTTTGACGAAGTACAGATGTTTCCAGAAGCTCGTGCTGCCATCAAATATCTTGTTGAAGACGGACGTTATGACTACCTGGAGACTGGCTCGCTTATATCCATAAGGGAAAATGTGAAAGATATCGTTATCCCCTCAGAGGAAAGACACATCTCCATGTATCCAATGGACTATGAGGAGTTTGCCATCGCGCTTGGGGAAGAAGAGCTGACCAAATATATAAAGAAATGCTTTGAAGAAAACGTCCCTCTCGAAAGAGGTCTCCACAACAAGGCAATGCTGCTTTTTAAAGAGTACATACTCGTCGGTGGAATGCCGATGGCTGTCTCTGCATTCATAGAAAACAATAAAAGTCTTGAAAAGGCCGATATCGAGAAGCGGGACATCCTGACACTATACAGGGAAGACATAATGAAAATAAAAACCCAGTATAGAAGCAAAGTACTTGCCATCTATGATCAGATTCCATCCCTGCTTTCAAGACATGATAAAAGAGTGGTTTTTAATGAAATCAATACAGGCTCATCTGCTATGGCATACGAAAAGACATTCTTCTGGCTGGCAGACTCCATGATATGTAATGAATGCTTTCTGACAAGAGATCCGAATGCGGGACTCTCTCTTAACGAAAGCCGGGCATATATCAAATGCTACATGGGAGATACCGGACTTCTTGTCTCTCACGCCTTCGATGAGAACGCGATTCTTGAAGAAAATGTTTATAAGCTTATTCTTGATGACAAACTCTCTCTTAACGAGGGAATGCTCTACGAGAATGCCATTGCCCAGATGCTTGCAGCAAACGGAC
Source organism: bacterium (assembly GCA_963640795.1). Taxonomy (GTDB): domain Bacteria; phylum Spirochaetota; class Spirochaetia; order Sphaerochaetales; family Sphaerochaetaceae; genus Ornithospirochaeta. The sequence goes on from CAVIAZ010000150.1 coordinate 2,009, forward strand.
ACAAACTGTATTTCTATACCCACTACTCTCCCGAAAAGCACAGAAATGATATAGAGATAGACTTTCTTATCGCCAGAGGCGGAAAACTCCAATACAAGATTTACCCCATAGAAGTTAAATCATCCAAAAAATACACTACAACTTCGTTAAACAGATTTATGGAGAAATACAAGGACAGGATTGGGGGAAGTTATATAATCCACCCGAAAAATCTGTCTCTGAAGGACGGGATCATTGCGATACCGCCTTATATGGCATGGCTGTTGTAGGTAGCCCCCATAGGGAGAGGAAAGCCCTCATCGTCACTTTCATGAACATAGCTTTTTATTGCTGGCGAGCTGTCCCATCAGATAACACGGAATACTTTCAGAAGAAGAACGTTCATACCCCCTCAACTTCTTTTTGAAACTCTCGGTGGAATGTCGATGATTTCAGAGAAAGAAATTGATGATGAAATTCATTTCTTCAGGTACTATTGAATAAGGAGCCGATTATGAAGGATTACAGTTCAGAGACAAAAGCAACAGTGAGTATACTCAAGAATCTGATTTCACAGAAGGGTTACGATTATATTTACGACAACGCTCATAGTGTCTACAAGGCACTATTGAAGAAAGGAATAGAGAGGAGAATTGCCGATGTCACTCTTTACGCCCTCGTGTCAGAAACCGCACGTGATAACAAAACCAATATTAGAGAAGAAGTCGAGAATAAGCTCTTTCTCAATGAAGAGATGACTACTGTCGTATCAGATATGTTCTCCACCCTCTATGACACAAAGTCTCTCTCCAAGATGAAAAAGGAAGAATTCAAGGGGCTTGAAGAATTTCTCAAGGGAGAGTGGGAGATCAAGAGCAGCGGGGAAGCAACATGGCAGTACAGAAGAAGCACCAGGACTGACTATTCCTACACGTACAAGATGACAATAAAGGTTGTAGATAGAGCACTTGTCGAAAAGGATTTGAAAGATAAGCTCAGGGAGAATCCGTTCCTCAAGGCAGAAGATATACGCTCATACTACGAGAATGAGATTGACGGAATAATATGTAGCGAATTCGAGGATTACTGCACATGTGACGACTACTATCCTCCCGTTGTCGAGGACTTCCCGGGTAATATTTACTATGAAATGGATAAGTTCCTGCCCGAGCACGGGCTCGAAAGAATAGACGACGATTACGCTTATTATGAAGGAGACTTCTATTAAGGCTTTATGTAGGTTATAGCTAATATCTGAGACAGTCTATCGGGACGACATATACCCCGTCCTCTCTCTTATGTGCATAGCCTGTTGCTGTAATGACAAGAAGAAAGTCCGGCCCTTTTCCGCCATCTCTTTCCAATTTCTTTTTCAATCGTTTCAATGAAGATGCTCCTTCATCCTCCCTTGTCTGGCTAATCTTCACCTCGATAAGGCCGTACCTGCCGTTTCTGAGGTGTACAACTGCGTCGCATAAATATACTTCCCCAACACCCTTCCATTCTCGTTCTACACCAATTCCGACTCTGCCAAAGTTATAA
>CAVIAZ010000151.1:0-3481 GCA_963640795.1 bacterium
ACTGGATGAAGATGGATGCTGAGTATGTTGAGAAGGCTTCTCTTCTTTTGGATATAAAAATCCTCTTTAAGACAGTTGCGACAGTATTTAGGGCGGAAGGAGAATAAAGAGTGAAAGGTATTATACTTGCAGGCGGTTCGGGAACAAGACTATACCCTTTGACAATGGTTACAAGTAAGCAGTTGCTTCCTGTATACGATAAGCCGATGATTTACTATCCCATGAGTGTTCTGATGAATGCAGGAATCAGGGATATTTTGATTATATCTACTCCGCAGGATACACCACGCTTCGAAGAGCTTCTTAAGGATGGGAGTCAGTTTGGAGTGCATCTCAGCTATGCTGTTCAGCCAAGTCCTGACGGACTGGCGCAGGCTTTCATCATCGGGGAGAAATTCATCGGTGATGATACTGTTGCTATGGTTCTTGGTGACAATATATTTGCCGGTCAGGGACTCAATGAGAAACTCAGGGAAGCTGTAAGGACTGCAGAGGAAGGACGTGGAGCCACTATCTTCGGCTACTATGTTGATGATCCGGAGCGATTCGGTATTGTCGGCTTTGATGAGAACGGCGTTGCAAATTCAATTGAGGAGAAATCTCCGAATCCTAAGAGTAACTATTGTGTGACTGGTCTCTACTTTTATGATAACACTGTTGTTGGTTATGCTAAGAGCTTGAAACCATCCTTAAGAGGGGAACTTGAGATAACGGATCTCAACAGGATATACCTTGAGGAGGGAAGACTTAATGTGGAACTCCTTGGTCAGGGATTTACCTGGCTCGATACCGGAACTCACGAGAGTCTTGTTGAGGCTACCAACTATGTCCAGATAACAGAAGAGCACCAGCACAGGAAGATAGCATGCCTTGAGGAGATTGCTTACCTCAACGGTTGGATTACACGGGATGATGTGATGAAGGTTTATGAGGTATTGAAAAAGAACCAATACGGCCAATACCTTAAGGATGTGCTTGACGGCAAGTATCTCGATACAAGAAAGAAAGGAAATAGAAAATAATGGGAAAAACGGTTCTTGTTACAGGCGGGGCAGGATTCATCGGCTCTAACTTTGTTTATCTCTTACTTGATGAGAGGCCTGATTGGAAGGTTGTATGTGTGGACAGCCTTACTTATGCTGCAAACATCCATACTCTCAACAGGGCTTTTGAAAATAAGAACTTCACATTCTATAAGGAAGATATACGTAACAGGAAAGGTATTTTCTCCATCTTTGAAAAGGAAAGGCCTGATATAGTTGTCAACTTCGCAGCTGAGAGCCATGTCGACAGGTCAATCGAGAACCCCGGAATCTTCCTGGAGACTAATATACTCGGCACCCAGGTGATGATGGATGCTTCAAGGGAGTATGAGGTGGAGCGTTTCCATCAGGTCGGGACAGATGAAGTCTACGGGGACCTTCCTCTTGATAGACCTGACCTTTTCTTCCATGAAGATACTCCCATTCATACCTCATCCCCTTACTCTACAAGTAAGGCTAGTGCAGATTTACTTGCTCTTGCATATTACAGGACTTACGGTCTTCCTGTGACGATTTCACGCTGCTCCAATAACTATGGGCCTTACCAGTTTCCGGAGAAACTTATTCCTCTCATGATTAACAATGCCCTTCATGACAAGTCTCTTCCTGTCTATGGAGAGGGCCTTAATGTGAGGGACTGGCTTTATGTAAAGGACCATTGCTATGGTATTCTTGCTGTTCTTGAGAAAGGAAGAGTCGGGGAAGTTTATAACCTCGGCGGTCACAACGAAAAGGCCAACATTGAGATAGTGAAGATAATCCTCAAGGAACTTGGTAAGCCGGAGTCCCTTATTACTCATGTCTCTGACAGGAAGGGACATGACAGAAGATATGCAATTGATCCGAGTAAGGCGAACAGGGAACTGGGGTGGAATCCTACCACTATGTTTAATGATGGCATTAAGCTTACTATTAAGTGGTATCTTGATAACCAGGAGTGGATGGATGAGTGCACTAGTGGTGCTTATACTGCCTACTATGAAGAGATGTACGGGAAGAGAAAATGAGAGTATTTGTAACAGGTGTTAACGGACAACTTGGACATGATTGTGTGAATGAACTCTCTAAGCGAGGACATACTCCATTCTCTTCTGATATTACTCCTTCCTATGCCGGAGATCAGGACGGTACTGCGGTTACTTCTTCTGAATATATTCAGCTTGATATAACAAAAAGAGATGAAGTGGAAAAAGTAATTACGTCTCTTAAACCTGATGCTGTCATACACTGTGCTGCATGGACTAATGTGGATGGGGCTGAGGATGAAGCTAACAGGGATAAAGTCTTTCTTATAAATGCTACTGGAACTGAGAATATCGCCCTTGCATGTAAGACTGTTGATGCAAAGATGGTTTATATAAGTACTGACTATGTCTTCTCCGGAAAAGGAGAAAAGCCATGGACTCCTGACGAGAAGGATTATGCTCCGCTTAATGTCTATGGAGAGAGTAAACTCAGGGGAGAGGAGGCTGTTTCCTCAATACTTGATAAGTATTTCATAGTCCGTACTGCGTGGGTCTTTGGTAAGAACGGGAAGAATTTTATCAAAACTATGCTTAACCTTGGTAAGACACATGATACTCTTCGCGTTGTCAATGACCAGATTGGGACTCCGACATATACCTATGATCTCTCCCGTCTTCTTGTTGATATGGTGAATAGCGATAAGTATGGCTACTACCATGCAACTAATGAAGGTGGCTATATAAGCTGGGCTGATTTTGCCTCCTCTATCTTCAAAGAAGCAAAGATGAATGTTAATGTGATTCCCGTGACGACTGAAGAATACGGGCTTTCGACTGCGATGCGGCCTTTCAACAGCCGGCTAGATAAGTCAAAGCTTGGAGCCTCCGGCTTCAAGCCCCTGCCTGTATGGCAGGATGCGTTACACCGGTACATGGTGGAATTGGGGGTTGTAGAATGAGCCAGATAAAGGTTGAAAAAACTCCGATAGAAGGACTCTACGTTATTGAGCCTACTGTTCATGGTGACAGCCGTGGTTATTTCATGGAGACCTATAACTATAATGATATGAAAGAACATGGCCTTGATATGGTCTTTGTCCAGGATAACCAGAGTAAGAGTACAAAGGGTGTTCTGAGGGGACTCCATTACCAGATAAATCATCCCCAGGGGAAACTTGTACGGGTAATTAAAGGACGTGTCTTTGATGTTGCGGTAGACATCAGGAAGAATAGTCCTACATATGGTAAGTGGTATGGTGTGGAGCTTACAGAAGAAAATAAGAAACAGTTCTACATTTCTCCCGGGTTCGCACATGGGTTTCTTGTTCTCTCTGATGAGGCAGAGTTCGTCTATAAATGTACGGACTTCTATCATCCGGGGGATGAAGGCGGAATCATGTGGAATGATCCGGCTCTAGCTATAAAATGGCCTGGAGTTGTGGGGGACAGACTTGAAGACGGGACAGAGCTTAA
>CAVIAZ010000152.1:0-3387 GCA_963640795.1 bacterium
TAGAAATAATAAGTAATTTTAAAAGACAAAAAGAATTAAAAAAACTAAAAATACCACTTGGCAATAGGTACCATCATATCAGGGTTTTAATTACTAGGAGTGTGACAATGAAAACTTATACCCATCTCTAACTTGACGATGCACGTGACGAGAGGGGTAGCCATGCATAGCAAGTTTCATGCTGTTTGATTACCACCGGAGAAATCCGGGGAGTTTCTCTCTCGATTTTACCTCCAATCGTTCTAAGGTTTGCACCCACTTGAGAGAAGGGTGCATACTTTTTAACGTTATACCTTCGTATAATTTTTCTTTGAGGTGTATACGGTTTATACACAATAGCTCGGCACGACTTGCCACGAATTGTCGTATTTTGCAGAATAGCCTGGAAGTGTTTCTGTTTGTAACCGTTATATGGCTTGCAGATTACGGCATTTGAGTAAGGGAAAATTGAAGTGAAGATAATGTTTGTGTGCCACGGCAATATATGCCGTTCCCCTATGGCCGAGTATATTCTCAAGAGTATGCTTGAGGATAATTCAATCAAGAGCGTGGAAGTCTTTTCAAGGGGAGTCAGTAGTGAGGAGGAGGGGAATGATATCTACCCTCCGGCAAAGCGGGTGCTGAGGGCACACTCTGTCCCATTTTCGCAGCATTCGGCTCACCGCATCAGCGACTCTGACTATAATGCTGCAGATATCATATATGCCCTGGACAGCAGTAATTACCGTGCACTTATGAGGCGGTTCCCAGCATCTATGAAGATAAGGATGCTCCTTGAGAGGGATGTCGATGACCCCTGGTATACTGGAGACTTCGAGACGGCATATCTTAATATTTCTCAGGGATGTCTGAATATTGTCAAAGAATTGAAAGATGATAAAATCAAGTATTAGTTAAGGAGAAATTAAATGGACATTCGTTATTCCACTGGAAAAGAAGATTTCAAATTCATGACTACAGATGATCTCAGGGATGAGTTCCTGATCACTGATATATTCAAGGCTGACGATGTGAGTGCTGTTTACTCGCATGTCGACAGAATCGTCACAATGGGTGTCATGCCTGTCAAGGAAAGGGTTAATATCGAGAAGAATATCGATGCATGGAAGAACTTCGGTGTAAGTTACCTCCTCGAGAGAAGGGAACTGGGTTCCATCAATATCGGGGGCAAGGGAAAAATTATCGCTGACGGTGTTGAATATGAGATGAATCACTGGGACGGCATCTATCTTCCGATGGGAACAAAGAAGGTTGAATTTGAGTCTGCTTCTGCTGATGAGCCTGCCAAGTTCTATATCTGTACTGTTCCTGCACATGTTGCAAAGACTGCTGTTCATATCCCGTTCGAGAAGGCTATCCATAAGCATCTGGGAGCACTTGAGACAAGCAACGAGAGAACTATCAACCAATATCTCCATCCGGACGTACTCGACACATGCCAGCTTTCAATGGGACTGACCCACCTTGAACCGGGTTCTGTATGGAACACAATGCCTGCTCATACTCACGAGAGACGTATGGAAGTCTACTTCTACTTTGATGTTCCTGAAGACAATGTTGTCTTCCACTTCATGGGCGAACCTAATGAGACAAGACATATCGTAATGCACAACGAGGAAGCTGTAATCAACCCATCATGGTCAATCCACTCGGGTGCAGGTACATCCAACTATACATTCATCTGGGCTATGTGCGGTGAGAACAGGGCTTATGATGACCAGGATTGGATTAAGACTCCAGATCTCAGATAATCTCCAGTCTCAATGTCCTATAGCTGCATTCTCTCGGGAGTGCAGTTTTTTGTTGATGTAATCGGGAAAAATGTAGAATTCTACACTTTTTCCGGTTTTGAATATCTCTTTCACTTGATGAACCTTAACAGGAAGTCTGCAGCACCGATTACAGTAAAGCCGTCTTCTGTCAGAGTTTCAGTTATGGGTCTGTTGACTACTATTATTTTCTGAACCTGGTCATTAAGCATCAGATAAGGCCTCAGCTCCCTTGCTTTTGTGGCGGACGAGGAGATGTCTGCTGTGACCTGGATATAATATCTGCGGACTCCCTTCCTTGCGAAAAAATCAACTTCATTTGTTTTTCTTACAGATTTTCCGTCTTTGTTTTTTTCTATCGTATCGAAAGTTCCTACATTCACTGTGTATCCATTGTATGCAAGTTCATTGTATACAACTGTCTCAAGTAGTTGTCCCTCATCCGGAAATGCGAAGTTCAATCTTGCATTTCTTAAACCAGTGTCAAGAAAGAAGTACTTTCTCAATGCTCCTATTTCAGCTCTTCCTTTGAGGTCATAACGTTTTGCCTCCCTTATAATGAAAGAGTCGATGAAGAAACCTATATACCTTTCAATTGTCTCAGCGTCTATCTTTGTATGCTTGATGCTCATGTATGTGTTTGAAATCTTTTCAGTATTGAGTAGCTCTCCTGTCAAAGAGCTCAGTATTGTGCAAAGTTCATCAAGTGAGCTGGTCTTCTTAAGAGAGTTATGCTCTAATATGTCTTTGAAATAAGTTGTTTCAAAGAGGTTCTTTAGATATTCCCTTCTCTGTTCCTCGCCCTTCAGGACAGCGAGGGGCATTCCTCCATACATCATGTATTCATAGAGAGCTTCTGTTGCTGATCCTCCTCTGTAATTGTAGTATTCGTCATAAGAGAGAGGGGACAGGCTTATATTGACGGCTTTGTCACGGAATTGGCTTATTATGTCAGAGGATAGCATTTTTGAATTTGAGCCTGTGACATAAAGGTCTATGTTCTTTTCTCTTGAGAGCCCGAGGATGACATCAACAAATGTGATAACCTGTTCGTCTTCTTTTCTTGCTGGTACGTGTTTTCCTTCAGTAAGGTTTGGATTGAGCAGGGGATAGACAAGTTGGATTTCATCGATGAACACATAGCACTTATTCTTATCTTTCGAGTATTCCCTGACATATTCTCCGAGAAAAATTGGGTCGCGGTATTTGAGGAAGCGGTCATCATCAAGTTCAATAATAAGTATGCAATCCTCACTTATTCCGTTCTCCATAAGCCATTTTCTGTATATTTCCTTCAATAGAAATGACTTGCCACAACGTCTCAAACCTGTGATGATTTTGGGAAATCCATTGTTCCTGTTCTCGATAAGAAGATTAAGATACTTGTCACGTTTTATCATTCCTGCACTCCGTGTTCGTATGTTAATTCTCTCTGAGATATTAAACGGGGTCAAGTTGTAATCGGAAAAAATGTAGAATTCTACACTTTTTCCGGTTTGGGTTGTTTTTTTGAATCGTGCTGATCAGCTTCTCGCATGTCCGGTAGCTTTTGCGTATATGGGAAGATTACAATTTCAAGTTTTCAGATATTACGATATATCTGCCACCGAGATAATCG
>CAVIAZ010000153.1:0-3341 GCA_963640795.1 bacterium
ACCAACCTTGTTTTTAGAATTGGTGCAACAAATTCCTTTTTGGATTCTTTTCTTTTCCATATAACGTCTTTCTCTAGCTTGTTGATATCTCTAAAAAACCATTATGTCTATCTATCTCATCCTTGGTAGGAATGATAAATGCCTAGGAAATTCTGAGAGAAGTTGAAACTGCTGTATCCGACTTCAGGCATTTTGCAGATGAGGCAGGAATTAAAGAAGAGACAGGAAAGGCGATATCTGATCAATTTGTTTATTACCTTAAGTAGAATATTAAAAGATTTCAGGGTGAGGTTGCCAAAGCGAAAAAACAGTTCATACTATTCAATAGTAATCATTAGTTAGTGTGTATTTCCGTACTGAGGATGGGATTGGATGATTGTTCTGTATATTCTTTTAGCACTTGTAGGATTGGAGATTCTTTATATCCTCTTCCTGTTTATCCTTTCTCTCTTCATTCCGAAGAAAGAGTATGATAGGGATAGTCCGTTCTTCCGCTTTTTGTTGAATCTCTCGACACGCCGTATTCTCACATTCCTCCGCATTCATACTACAGTAAATGGATTTGATAAGGTCCCTCAGGGGACAAAGTGCCTCTTTGTGTCAAATCATCGCTCGAACTATGACCCTATAATAACCTGGATGGTCTTCAAGGACTGGAGGCTGGCATACATATCGAAGAAGGAGAATTTCTCTATTCCCATATTCGGACGTTACATCCGTAAGTGCTGCTTTATGGCGATAGACCGTAAGGATATAAGAAAGGCAGTCCCTACATTGAGAAAGGCAGGGGAACTTCTTAAGACGGGAGAAGTCTCCATAGGGGTATATCCGGAAGGAAAGAGAAGTAAGGATTGTGTTCTTCTTCCGTTTCATGATTGCGTGTTCAAGATTGCACAGATGGGCTCGTCTCCGATTGTTGTCCTTTCAATAAGAGGGACGGAGAATATATTCAACAACATAAAGCATCTCAGACGCTCTGATGTGGTGATAGATGTCCTTGAGGTAATTACAAAGGAAAGGGCGGAAGAGATGAGAACTTGTGAGATAAGTGAAGAAATAAGAGGCCTTATGGAGAAAGACCTCAAAGAGGAGGATAAGAATGAGTAAAAGTTATGTTTTCTGGAATTCAAAGTCAGGTAAGAGTTCAAGGGACGGAGTCGACAGGTTGGTCTCCCTTCTCAAAGGTGACGAACTCGATATCGTGGACGTAATTAGGTTTGACGGGTATAAATCATACCTCAAAAACATTGAAGACGGTGATAAGATCTATCTTGTCGGAGGTGACGGAACTCTCAACCGCTATGTCAATGACATGGACGGAATGAATTTGACTAATGATGTCTATTATTATCCTGCAGGGACAGGTAATGATTTTTTGAGAGACCTAGGAAAGAGTGAGGAAGACTGCCCGTTGAAGATCAATAAATACCTTGAGAATCTTCCCTTTGTCGAAGTCAACGGAAAGACATACCGCTTCCTGAATGGGATAGGGTACGGTATTGACGGCTATTGCTGTGAAGTCGGTGACAGGCTGAAAGCACAGAATGTGGAGAACATAAACTACACGGGGATTGCAATCAAAGGGCTACTCTTTCACTATCATCCGACATCATGTGTTATTACAGTGGACGGAAAGAGGTATGAGTATAAGAAGGTATGGCTGTGTCCGACAATGAACGGTCGATTCTATGGCGGAGGAATGATGGCAACCCCAGACCAGGACAGACTGAATAAGGAGGGTACTCTATCTTCAATGCTCTTCTACGGAAAGGGGAAGATAGCAACTCTCATGGCTTTTCCCTCAATCTTCAAGGGGGAGCATGTGAATAAGAAAGGAATTGTCGCACTTCACACCGGTAAGGATATTGTTGTTGAATTCTCAAGGCCGACTCCTCTCCAGATAGATGGTGAGACTATCCTGGGCGTGACAAAATACCACGCATACAGTGCAAGGTGAATAAGAAAAGCGGGAGATTTTTAAGAAGTCTCCCAATTTTCTTTAAAGAATCCTCCCAATTTTAAGCCTAGAAGTCTCCCAATTTTCTTGAAGGTAGAGGTAGAATAAAGTATAATTTTACCGATGAAGTATTATGAAAGGATAGCAGACAGCGTTCTGGAGGATGTTCTCAAGCTCAGGGGAGCGGTTCTTATTGAGGGCGTCAAGTGGGCAGGTAAGACAACAACCGGGAAGTATAAGGCACAGTCTATCATTGACCTATCTGTGAAAAAGGAAGCAGACAGGGCAGAAATATTAGTCTATGAAGAGCCGGAGAGACTCTTCTCTGGTAGTAAGCCTCTCCTCATAGACGAGTGGCAGAAGGTTCCGCTTATCTGGGATGCCATAAGGAATTATGTCGATAACCACCATGAGAAGGGAATGTTTATCCTGACGGGTTCGACTAGCCAGATAAGAGCTGCCGAGAGTCTGAGGATGCATTCGGGACTGGGAAGAATAGGACGGATAAAAATGCTGACGATGAGTCTCTGGGAGTCTGGGGACTCTAATGGGGAAGTTTCCCTTTCTTCCTTATTTGAAAATTCTTCTGAGAAAATCTGTTCTGATTCCCCACATTCTTTGGAAGATATTGCATTTCTCTGTGTAAGGGGAGGCTGGCCGGGTGTGCTGAATAGCGAGAAGAAACTTGCTTCCAGGCAGGCTGAACTTTATATTGATGAATTCTGTGAAGGTGATATCCAGAATGTAGACGGACACAGAAGGTCTTCAGCCAAGATGCGTAAGATTCTCCGTTCATATGCCCGTTTCTCAGGTTCCAATGCCCCTAACACATCTATAGAAAATGATGTTGATGATATTTCAAAGAATACCCTTGCAGATTACCTTAAGGTCCTGGATGACCTGTTTATCACGAATGAAATAACGGCATGGAATCCGAATCTGCGTTCAAAATCAGCTATACAGACGAGTAATACACGTTACTTCACAGATCCGTCAATAACTGCAGCTTCTCTTGAAGCGGGAGAGAATGACCTAATTAATGATTTTGAGACATTCGGCTTTGTCTTTGAAACTCTGGTAATCAGAGATCTCAGCGCTTACTCAATGGCCCTGGACGGGGATGTGTATCATTATAGAGATTCTACCGGCCTTGAATGTGACGCAGTTCTTCATCTCAGGAATGGTAAGTATGCCCTTGTGGAAGTCAAACTCAGTCAGAGAAGAGAAGATGAAGGGGCAGCTACTCTGAAACAGCTTAGAAAGAAAATTGAGAGAGCCGGCATGAAGAGTCCGGAGTTCCTCCTTGTCATCACAGCAACAGGCTATGCCCACAGGAGGGAAGACGGAGTCTATGTTGTCCCGATAGGATGTCTGAAGTATTAGG
>CAVIAZ010000154.1:0-3303 GCA_963640795.1 bacterium
AGGATGGGGATGATTATCTGTGTTCCTGGAGGTAACTCAAACACGGACAGTAATGGCTTCTGGGAAGACAGCACCAGACTACCTGAATACCATAATGGAACCTTTGAATACTTGAAGAACTTAGGGATACCCGAAATAGAAGAGTTGGATTAATTTCCATATATGCCGGCAATCTGAATTTATGTTTACAAATCTTATAAATTATATTAAATTTGTAAACAAGGAGGAAGCTGTGGACAGTAGGGAAATCTTTGCCGAAAGGCTGAAGAGCGCACGTGTTATGAAAGGTTATTCGATGGATGACCTTGTCTCCCGTATGGACGGATCTATCTCGAAGATGGCGATATCGAAATACGAGAGAGCCGCGCTCAATCCGTCGAGCTCAGTCGTCATAGCGCTTTCGAGGGCGCTTGAGCTTCCTGTTGATTACTTTTTCAGGCCTTTTACTCTGGATATTAACTCAATCAAGTTCAGGAAACACAAAACAAGGCTTTCCGTCAAAGAGGAGAAGGCAATAAGGGAAAGTGTTTGTGATATAATCGAGAGGTATACAAACATCGAGGAGATATGCTCCGCCACAGTTGACTTCTCTTCTCCTCTTGAGGGTACTGTCTCCATGGACGAAGATGTAGTCAAAGCTGCAGAAGAGTGTCGCAGTAAGTGGGGGCTCGGGAGTGCGGCTATCGTCAATGCTGGGGAGATTCTTGAGGAACATGGCATTAAGGTGATTGAGATAGATGCAGATGGTTCCTTTGACGGCCTAAAAGCTCTGGTGAATGATAAATATCCTGTTATCGTATTGAATAAGAGATTCTCTCCCGAGAGGAAAAGATTCACACTTCTACATGAACTGGGGCATCTCCTGATTAAGTTCGACTCTTCAGTGGACGAGAAGGAAGAGGAGAGGCTATGTAATCTATTCTCAAGCGAGATGCTTATCCCATCGTCTGTATTCATAAAGGAAATCGGGACGGCACGGGACAGTATTTCATACCAGGAGATGAAAGCTCTCCAGATAGAGTATGGTATATCGATAGATGCATTAATGTACAAAGCCATGTATCTCGGCGTTATAAAGAGCCAGAAATACAAGTCATATTGCATCCGAAAAAACAGGGATTCTTCTTTCAAGAACATGGTGGAGATGTCATATTACCCCGAAAGCGTAAGCAGTAGATTCCGCTCTCTTGTTTATAAGGCATTGTCTTCAAGCTTTATTACTCTTTCAAAAGCTTCGAATCTTCTTAATGTCAGTCTTGAGCAAGTCAGAGTAGAGGCCTCTTTCATATGATCGAAGAGAGTATAGTCGTCAGCGATTCGAATATATTCTTCGACCTTATCTCCGTTGATCTACTTGAGAGTTTCTTTCTCCTGCCGTGCCGTATAACCACAACGGATTTTGTTATCAACGAGATTAAAACGCAACGGGAATTGAATGCTGTTCAGAGCTTTATCGCATCGGGGCAGCTCCATGTGAAGAGCTTTGGGTTTTCCTAGCTTGCAAATATTAACGAACTATATCTTCATAACGGCACGAATGCCTCAATTACCGATTGTTCTGTTTGGTATTATGCAAAGAAGACGGAAGGAAGACTATTGACAGGAGATGCGAAGCTCAGAAGGGCAGCAATAAACGACAGTGTCAAAGTCTCAGGGCTTCTCTATGTTCTCGATAACCTTATCGAGTACGAAATAGTTGATGATGCTCTATGCGCTGAGAAGCTGAAGAGCCTGATGGCGATTAACCATCGCCTTCCAGAGGACGAATGCACAAAAAGAATCAATGACTGGCTGAAAGAATCGATAGATATAACGGATGAGCTATAGCTGAAAGATTCATCTCCAACAGATGGACGGGTCTTCCTTTACTTTGTCATAGTCCGTGGCTCCACGACGCCCTGATGCCGTTTACGTTCCATGATATGATTCTCATTGTTTCCCGCTCTCCTCTCCACTTCATTCTAACAGAGGTTTATTAGCTCCCGCCAGTGGAAACTCTCAGGAGCTAAGTGTTAGAGTATTTGTGGAGGCAGTATGGAATTCACACCCGTAAAGAAAGGAGAAAAAGGAAGGGAGGTCCCCTTCTCTGCAATAAACGGACTTCATTACCAGAAAAAGGAACTGCAGAAGATGATTACCTTCTCACATAAGATGACATTTCCTGATAATCCGTTCCCACGTGACAGAGACTACAATAATATCCTGGAAATGTTTCCCGTTTACTCTGTTCTGGCCGGGAATAATGTAAAATCGGATGAAGCTGTTACCGTCGCTCTCTTCCGACACAAATTCTCCAACTTTCTGGCCAGTAAAGCACTTTATAAAATCCTCTCCATGCAGGGAATAGAAAATACAAAAGGGATAGCTGTATTCATCAGACTTGTCGAGAGTACATTCTTCTCCCTCTCTCCTGACACAAAAGATGACATCCTCCAACATGATGCGATTGTCATCATAAGACCAAAGCAGCCGGTGGATGAGATACTCCACTTCTCACTGGATGCGGTATTGAAGATATTTGAGAGATTCTTCAAATCAGGAACGTCGGACAAATCTTTACTTCAACTCTATGCCAAGTCTGTGACAGATGAGATTGAAGAGGAGAATATAGTGACAGAGAAGGCTCTCAAAATTCTGGAGATGAATACTCTGCCAGAGTACAGCAGAAAATCAGGGACGATGATCAAAAACGGTAAAGAGAAAATTGAGCAGAAGTTGCTTTCCCTCTCCTTCATCAATAAGTTCCTTGAAGAAACAGAAGATTACCTCCTTTGTGATCCTGATGAACCGCTCTCTTTGAGAGTTCTCCTAGACGCACTTTCTTCTGTTGAATGGGAATTTGACTCTCCAGGATACTTAACACGTCATGATGCTGAGAAAATCTACTCCCAGGACAATCTGATGACAGAGGGTGAATATCGTGTGCACATCGATGAGCTGAGGCCTATAGCGACATTGAAAGAAATACTCAGAAAGGAAGGGGAATAACAGTGGACAACCAGCTGCTTCTCTTTCGAAGATGACTTTGAATTCTCTATCTGTTCATTTGAGTTCTGGTCAGTGGTGTGTATAATTTTTCTCTGCTGCAGCTATAACATCTCTCAGGAGTCTCATGCATTCGTCCTTACTGGAGAGTGCACACCCAGATGCGTGCTCATGTCCTCCCCCTCCGTATGAGAGGGCTATCGGGTAGACGGGGGTATTTCTGCTTCTGATCTCGACAAGGATCCTCTCCCCGTCCTCTGTAAACGAGAGCCAGATATCGACTCCGTGGATGGTGGTCATACTGTTCACAAGTCACCC
>CAVIAZ010000155.1:0-3241 GCA_963640795.1 bacterium
ATCGCGCTGGCCTGTCACGCCGGAGATCGCGGGTTCGATCCCCGTCTCTCACGAACATGATAGCTCCAGGTTTCCTGGAGTTATTTTTTTGTCCGTTCAACTGATTAAATCCTGTTTCTGTCAATGTTTATATTCTGCTCCCTCGATGTCGAGCAGCATTCTCTTTCTCTCCAGCCCCTCCGCATAGCCGGTAAGTGTACCCCCCTTTCCAAGAACTCTATGACAGGGTATTACGATAGGAAGCCTGTTGCTGCCGACTGCTCCGCCCACAGCCTGGGCACTCATTTTCCTTATTTTGTGCCTGGATGCAATAAGTTCTGCTATCTCGCCATATGTCATGGTTCTGCCGTACGGGATTGTCCTTAGGATATCCCACACTTCCATCTGAAATTGTGTCCCCTCTACATGAATAGGGAAATCGAGGCGGGGATTGGAGAAAGAGAAATAACCCTCAAGCCATGCCTTCACCTTCTTCATGACAGGCGGTTCTTCTTTAGAATATTCCCCTTTGAGTTTCTCCAGATTGAACGTAAGGGCAACTAGTTCCTCTTCTGATGTCACTATCCCGATTCTCCCTTGAGGAGAGAGAAAGTACGAAAGATATTCCATTACTCGCTCTTCTTTTTATTGCTGCTGACTTCAGCGCCATAGTGTGAAACAGCAGAGCATACAAAGAACATTACACCAAGTGCAAATGACGGAAGCGGATTGTAGTTGATAATCATGGATGAGGAGAAGATATCGGAAGTGATGAAATGTCGGAACACTATCGTGATTATATTGTTGATAGCAGGAAAGACTACAGCAACAATGCCAAGCCTGCCAAGTTCAATTGCAGCATCCGGCCTGAACGGGGTCTTCTGTCTGACAACAAGAGAAAAGTAGCTGAGGCATATATTTGAAGAATAGATAGATTTCACCAGGTAGAGGATTACGGCCAGAAAGTACAGCACAATTTCATTTGTCCGGACAATGGTCTCAGTGCCGTCTACTGTAAGACTTATGGTTTTCTCTCCAGAAGACTCAGCTTCGGCAAGAAATAACATGAAGATAACCGAAACAACAATTGTAACTGCAACCGAAAGCACAAGAACAACCCTGTTCAGGGTCTTCCCAATTCTGGCTATCTTCATGAGTTTTCCAAGTGCGTCCATATTCTCTTCCCTGCTGATTGTAATTGAAATGGTACAAGATTCTCAATCCTTGAGGGGAAGTTCTCTCACATCCCCCTCCTTGAGCCCGGAGAGTGTGATTTCCCCTTCCCTCACTCTCTGAAGAGCTGTGACATCAAGGCCGAAGAAAGCCATCATACGCCTCACCTGGTGGTACTTTCCCTCCCAGATTGTCAAAGACGCCTTTCCGTCCCCGATCGGGAGAAGCACGGCCGGCCTGCACTTTGTCCCGTCGCCGAGGGTAACACCTTCCCGAAAGGAGAGGATGATTTCAGGTGTAACTTTACCCTTATGTGTGACAATGTATTCCTTTTCAATTTCCCTCTTTGGTGATATCAAGTTATGTAAGAGGTTTCCGTCATTGGTAAAAAGAAGAAGACCGGAGGTATCCTTATCGAGTCTCCCGACAGGCTTGACGCCAAGTCTTATGTAGCGCTCAGGTAGAAGTTCCATCACTGTCCTTCCGTCCTTACTGTCTGTGCTTGTCACATACCCGACAGGCTTATTCATGGCAATGAGGACGGGATGGAAGCGTTCCACTGTCTCTCCGTCAAGCGTTATCTCATCACTCTCCCCGACCTTCTCGTCAAAGCGTGACGCGACAACTCCGTTTATCTTTATCCTGCCGTCCCTGACAAGTGTCCTTGTCTCCTTTCTTGATGCAACACCAACAGATGAGAGAATTTTATCCAGCCGTTCCATGGAACAAAAATAAGAAAAACTAGAGAAAGTGTCCAGAAGAGCCGCAGTAGCAATTACTTTCAATCCATCTCTAAAATGCCCATTTGAAGGAAGGCAAGTGTGAGCATAGAAAAAAGTCCATAGCCTTGTCCAGAAAGATAATCAGCCTCTTCCAAAGTGAAAATACGTTTGCTTACAGGAGAAAAGTTATCGATATCACATGGAAGGCTACAGCCTTTCAAATATCCCAGAAATTCTGAAGAAGCTCTCATAACACTCTCTGGAGATATCTTGTTTATCTGGATGTCCCTATTCTCTCCTATATATGTCTTCATATCCTTACCCAATGAAAAACGCAGTGTGCCGGCATTTTCCCTGAAATTAGAGATAATGTAACTCTCAATGCTAGGATAGCTCAACAGTAGCTGTCCACGAAGATAACCTTCATTATTACAACCATAAGGATTGGAAAGTTCATCTATGTATTTCTCAATTAGGGCAATGTCTGTGTTAGATTCCGGATCCCTGTCAAACAAGTAATAAATTGCACTGGAGTCTACAGGAAAATCATATTCATTGCACAGAACATCAAAAACTTCATATACGTAATCCGTATTATTCGAGATATCCCTTATATTGCTCTCCCTCGTATTTATGACAGCCACCTTTGAAAACCTGTCAGCATTACATGAATTAGGCAAGAAAGATGCCAACGCCTTTAGGCTGGCATATGAATTGACATCCTTGTTGTTTTTATACCGCGTACGTATTGATAAGCCACGCTAATTTCTTGTATAATAAAACTATGGATACCACAGCACGTGAAGAAAAGAACCGGCAGATTGCCGAGAGTATGAAGGCTACCTTTCTTAAAAGGAAAGGCCAAGTCTGCCGCGTCTATACTGTGAAAATCCAGGAAAACAAACTATCTAAGCGCCAAGCCGAAGAGCTAAAGATGATGTTCGTTGAAGCCAAGTGGCTTAAAAATGCAATACTCGCATGGAATAAGGAAAACCCGGATAACAAAATTTCTCAATATGATACAAAGAAGAAGACAGTTGTTCATAAAGACAAAGATATGAACGATGTCGAAGTAGAGCTTAAGTATCTTCCTGCCCAGGTGAAACAATGCGTGCAGAGCGAGATGATTGCAAATATCAAGACAATGAAGGCACTCGAGAAAAAGAGATTGCAGAAGGGCGGAAAGCTCAAGTTCGTAAAGAGAGTCAAATCCCTGAATTTGAAGCAGTACGACACAAGCCACAAGATACTCTCTTCTAAGAGAATCAGAATAGCAGGAGTAAAAGGAACAATTCTCGTAAACGGCCTGGAACAGTTTGTTGATATTCCCGGC
The DNA here is from genome assembly GCA_963640795.1 of bacterium. Classification (GTDB taxonomy): domain Bacteria; phylum Spirochaetota; class Spirochaetia; order Sphaerochaetales; family Sphaerochaetaceae; genus Ornithospirochaeta. Next base: position 3,208 of record CAVIAZ010000155.1, read on the forward strand.
ATTGAATATGCCAATGCAAAATTATTGAATACTC
>CAVIAZ010000156.1:0-3235 GCA_963640795.1 bacterium
GCCTCAGCAGCACCTGCAGCAGCAGGACCAGCAGCAACAGCAGCAGCTGCAGCAACAACACCGAACTTCTCTTCCATCATCTTGATGAGATCAGCAACATCCATAACGCTCATAGCTGCGATGGATTCCAAGATTTCTTCTTTTGTAGCCATATTATCTTCTCCTTATCTTTTTTTAAGCGGTCTAGCAGGTTACTTGAAGACTAAGACCGCATAATTTTTTGATTAGTTTTCAGCAGGAACTCCGCCCTTCGACTCGACATAAGCGAGAAGAGTAGCAGCAAGTTTCTGTACAGGTGCCTTCATCGTACCCATCAAGGAAGCGATGAGCTCCAGCTTTGTAGGCAGCTTGGAGATAGCCTCAATCTGGTCAGCGGAGAGAACTTCACCGTCAAGGAGTGCACCCTTGACCTGGAGGTTCACACCATCCTTTGCTGCAGCATAGAGAACCTTAGCAACAACATTGGCACTGTCACCCTTGACAAGCGCAACAGCTGTAGGTCCTACCATCTGGTCTTCAGCCCCGCCTCTGTCAAGATTCTGAAGAGCAATCTTAGCGTAGCGGTTCTTAACAACCCTGTATGTAGCATCATCTTTTCTGAGAGACTTTCTGATCTGGGTAATCTGATCAACTGTCATACCCCTGTAGTCTGTGAAGATGAATCCGTTATATCCTGCAAACTCTTCACGGAGTGCAGCAACGGCATCTTCCTTGGCTTTATTAACGTGAGCCTTGTATTCTTCCATTTTGTCCTCCATTATGCGTTAGCAGCATCAAGTGCATCTTTGACATCAACATGAACACCAGGTCCCATTGTTGAAGAGAGAGCAACAGAAACAACATAGTCGCCCTTAGCATCACTCGGCTTCTTTCTGAGAATTTCAGAGAGAACAGAGAGTGCGTTCTCAACAATCTGAGCACCTTCCATGTTTACCTTACCGACAGCAAGGTGAACAACACCTGTCTTGTCTGAACGGAACTCAACACGTCCCTTGCTCAATTCAGCAAGAGCACCCTTGATATCGTTTGTGACAGTCTGTGTCTTCGGGTTAGGCATGAGGCCCCTTCTTCCGAGGATAGGACCAAGTTTACCGACATCCTTCATCATGTCTGGAGTTGCAACTGCAACGTCGAAGTCCATCCATCCGCCCCTGATCTGCTCGATGAGGTCGCTGTCGCCGACATAAGCAGCACCAGCTGCCTTAGCTTCTTCAGCCTTGTCGCCCTTAGCGAAGACGAGAACCTTCTTCTGTGCAGAGAACTGGTTAGGAAGAACAACTGTATCTCTGACCGACTGGCTCTTCTTCAGAGTGAGCTTGACAGAGAGTTCCACAGTTTCATTGAACTTTGCGTAAGCACAATCCTTTACGATTGAAGCTGCTTCAGCAAAACTGTAAGCCTTGCTTCTGTCAACTTTTTTTACTGCTTCCTGATATTTCTTTCCTCTCTTCATCTTACTTCTCCACTTCAACGCCCATTGAACGAGCTGTACCAGCTATGATTTTCTTTGCTGCTTCAATGTCATAAGCATTAAGATCTTCAAGCTTTGTCTGAGCAATTTCAGTAAGCTGGGCATCAGTCAGCTTTCCGACTTTTGTCTTGTTCGGTGTGCCACTGGCTGTCTGCAATCCGAGAGCCTTCTTGATGAGAACTGCTGCTGGAGGTGTCTTCAGGATAAAAGTGAAACTCTTATCTGAGTAGACAGTGATGATAACAGGGATGATGAGTCCAGCTTCAAAACCTTTGGTCTTGTCATTAAACTGCTGGACAAACTGAGGTGCGCTGACACCATGAGGACCAAGAGCAGGACCTACTGGAGGTGCTGGTGTGGCCTTCTGGGCAGGGCACTGAAGCTTGATTACTGCGGTAACCTTCTTCTTTGCCATTTTCCTTCTCCTTACGCCGGAACCTGGTCTGAGTTGACCGATAAGCGGGGTTCCGCGCTGGTATTAACGCTCTTCAACGAAGAGCTCCCACCCTGTATGCTCCGCATAGAGGGGAGATTTTTTTAATAATAATAAAAAATCGTAAGGTTATCCTAGTAGACAACCTTCTCAACCTGATTGAAATCGACCTCGACAGGAGTACTTCTGCCGAAAATCTGGACAGAAAGTCTGAGTCTTCCCTTCTGGGTGTCAATCTCATCGATTGTGCCCTTGAAAGAAGCAAACGGCCCAGCTGTGATAAGGACCTCCTCCCCGAGGGAGAATTCCTGCTTAGGTCTGAAGCTTTTCTCTTCAGGCAGTTCGCCGGCCATGACAAGAATCCTCTTGTGCTCTGCACGGCTGAGCGGCTTCGGCGGAACCTTTCCCGTACGGTCTCCCGTAAGGAAGCCGGAAACGCCGTTGATTCCGACTATCTTGGAAACGATGGAATGCCATCCTGTGTCAGGGAGCTGCAATTCAACGAGAATATAACCGGGGAGAATCTTTCTCTCCTCAACCTTCATCTCACCATCCTTTTCGGAGCGTACCTTAACTTTCTCCACAGGGATATTAACCCCGGTGCAATACGCCTTGAACTCAGGATCAATCGAGATGTACTTGTTGATGATCTTCTCAATCTTCTGCTCGTAACCTGAATATGTCTGGACTACGTACCAACCCTTTTCCATCGTATGTTCCTATCAATTCCTTAGAAAATAAGATCCATCAGCTGACCGATGCCGATATCTACAAGGCCAAGGACAACTGCAAAGACAAGTGTTGAGATGATGACAACCCATGTGTAATGCACAACAGTCTCCCTGTTTGGCCAGGAGACTTTCTTGAGCTCATTCCAGCAACCCTTGAAATAATTAGCTATTTTCTTCATATCTTCTCCAATATCCTCGAAGTGCCAGCAGGCCAGGAGGGATTCGAACCCCCAACACCCGGTTTTGGAGACCAGTGCTCTAACCATTGGAGCTACTGACCTGCTCGCACCTCGAAGACTCCGAAAACCTTATTTGATTTTGGTCTCTCTGTGCAGTGTGTGCTTGCGTTCGAACGGGCAATACTTCATGAGTTCAAGTTTCTCAGGAATATTGCGGCGGTTCTTCTCTGTAGTATAATTCTTCTGCTTGCATTCTGTGCACTGAAGAGCAATCTTCTCAACCGGACCTTTCTTCTTTGAACTAGCCATATATAAACTCCTCACGGCTTCAAGCCGCTTCTTTTTAAGCTCCCGGGCGGATTCGAACCGCCGACCCCCACCTTACCATGGTGGTGCTCTACCATGCTGAGCTACAAGAGCA
>CAVIAZ010000157.1:0-3218 GCA_963640795.1 bacterium
TGTCAAGGAGGCTCTTTCATGGTGAGAAAAATGAAATCCATGGACGGCAACAACGCAGCAGCTCATGTAAGCTACGCATTCAGTGAGGTTGCCTGTATTTATCCTATCACTCCATCTAGCCCGATGGCAGATTTCGTTGACCAGTGGAGTGCGAATGGCCTGAAGAACATCTTCGGAACCCAGGTTAAGGTCGTTGAAATGCAATCTGAAGCAGGTGCTGCAGGTGCTGTTCATGGCTCTCTCGGAGCTGGTGCACTCACCTCAACTTACACTGCTTCACAGGGACTCTTGCTGATGATCCCAAACATGTACAAGATTGCCGGTGAACAACTTCCTGCTGTCTTCCATGTTTCAGCTAGAACAGTAGCTAGCCAGGCTCTCAACATCTTCGGTGACCACAGCGACGTTATGGCATGCCGCCAGACAGGATTCGCAATGCTGTGTGAAGGCAACGTCCAGGAAGTCATGGACCTTGCACCTGTTGCTCATCTTGCAGCAATTTCCGGAAAGGTTCCTTTCATCAACTTCTTCGACGGATTCAGAACATCACACGAAATCCAGAAGATTCAGGTGTGGGACTACGAGGATCTCAAGGACATGTGCGACATGGATGCTGTCAAGGCATTCAGAGACCATGCTCTCAATCCTGAACATCCTCATATGAGAGGATCACACGAGAATGGTGATATCTTCTTCCAGCACAGGGAAGCATGCAACAAGTACTATGATGCTCTTCCTGAAGTTGTAGAGAAGTACATGGCTAAGGTCAACGAGAAACTCGGAACAGACTACCAGCTCTTCAACTACTATGGTGCTGCTGATGCAGACAGAGTTATCATCGCAATGGGTTCCATCTGTGATGTTGCAGAGGAAGTCATCGACTACCTCAACGCTCACGGAGAAAAGGTCGGTCTTGTAAAGGTTAGACTCTACCGCCCGTTCAAGGCAGACAGACTCATCAAGGCTATCCCTGCTTCATGCAAGAAGATTGCCGTACTTGACAGGACAAAGGAACCGGGAGCTCTCGGAGAACCTCTCTATCTTGATGTTGTCACAGCTCTCAGCGAGAACGGCATCACAGATAAGACAGTCATCGGCGGAAGATACGGTCTTGGAAGCAAGGACACTCCTCCTTCAAGCGTATTTGCTGTTTACAACGAACTCAAGAAAGACAGCCCGAAGAGACAGTTCACACTCGGTATCGTCGACGATGTCACACACCTCTCACTCGAGGAAGACAAGAACGCTCCGAACACTGCTGCTGAAGGCACAATCGAATGCAAGTTCTGGGGTCTCGGTGGAGACGGTACAGTCGGTGCCAACAAGAACTCCATCAAGATTATCGGAGACTACACAAACAAGTTCGTACAGGCTTACTTCCAGTATGACTCAAAGAAGACTGGCGGTGTGACTATCTCCCACCTGAGATTCGGTGACAAGCCAATCAGAAGCCCCTACTACATCAGCAAGGCTGACTTTGTTGCATGCCACAACCCGAGTTATGTGACAAAAGGCTTCAAGATGGTCCAGGATGTAAAGCCGAATGGAATCTTCATGATCAACTGTCAGTGGACACTCGACGAGCTGAATCATCACCTTGATGCAGCAGCAAAGAGATACATTGCCAAGAACAACATCCAGCTCTATACAATCGATGCAATCGACCTGGCACAGAAGATTGGAATGGGAAAGAGAACAAACACAATTCTCCAGTCCGCTTTCTTCACTCTTGCAAAGGTCATGCCACAGGAAGAAGCTATCCAGCACATGAAGGAAAAGGCTACACAGTCCTACCTCAAGAAGGGACAGGATATCGTAGACATGAACCACAAGGCTATCGACCTCGGTGCTTCAGCTTTCGTCAAGATTGACGTTCCTGCTGACTGGGCTAATGCTGTTGATGAGAAGAAAACAGAAGCTAAGGAAGGAAAGGAAGACCTCGTCAAGATGGTCTCAACAATCCTCGATCCTGTCGACAGAATGGACGGCGACTCACTTCCTGTCAGCGCATTCATAGATCACGTTGACGGCCAGTTCGAACTCGGTGCTGCAGCATACGAGAAGAGAGGTGTTGCTGTTTCCGTTCCTACATGGGACAGCGCAAAGTGTATCCAGTGTAACCAGTGCTCCTATGTCTGTCCTCACGCAACAATCAGACCATTCGCACTTACACCGGATGAGGCAGCTGCCGCTCCTGAGAACGCAAAGATTGTTGATGTCAAGGCTGGAAAGGGCAAGGGCGTCTACAAGTTCACAATCGCAATCTCCCCGCTCGACTGTATGGGATGCTCGGTCTGTGTATCTGCATGTCCTGTCGGAGCTCTCCAGATGGTCAACATGGAAGACGAGCTCAAAGAGCAGGATGTATTCAACTATTGTGTTTCCAAGGTTTCCGACAAGCCCGATATGCAGGACAACACAGTCAAGGGCAGCCAGTTCAAGCAGCCGCTTCTTGAGTTCTCCGGCTCATGTGCAGGTTGTGCTGAGACAAGCTATGCTCGCCTCGTAACACAGCTCTTCGGAGACAGAATGTATATCTCGAACGCAACAGGATGTTCTTCAATCTGGGGCGGTCCTGCTGCTACATCACCGTATTGCACAAACAAGGAAGGAAAGGGACCTGCTTGGTGTAACTCACTCTTTGAGGACAACGCAGAGCACGGACTCGGACTCTTCATCGGCCAGGACAAGATCAGGGAAGACCTTGTGACACTCACCCACGACATCATTGCCAACGGCGACAACGCAGAAGTCAAGTCAGCTGCTCAGGAGTGGCTCGACACAATGAACGACTCTGTGAAGAACGCAGAGGCAACAAAGAAGTATGTTGCTGCTCTCGAAGCATGTGGTTGTGAGAAGGCAAAGGCTATCCTCGACAAGAAGGATTACCTCTCCAAGAAGTCTGTATGGATCTTCGGCGGTGACGGATGGGCATACGATATCGGGTACGGTGGACTTGACCATGTTATCGCAAGCAAGAAGAACGTAAATATCTTCGTCTTCGATACAGAAGTCTACTCCAACACAGGTGGACAGGCTTCCAAGGCTTCCAACATCGGACAGGTTGCACAGTTTGCAGCTGCTGGTAAGGAAATCAAGAAGAAGAGCCTTTCAGAGATTGCAATGCAGTATGGTTATGTATACGTAGCACAGGTTGCTATGGGCGCTAACCCGAACCAGACAATCAAGGCTATCACAGAAGCTGAAGCTTATGACGG
>CAVIAZ010000158.1:0-3215 GCA_963640795.1 bacterium
TGTGCGAATTCCGGCTTATGGGAACGGGTTTTCCGCTTCAAGGGGAATCAGCCTTTTCCGGTTAAAAGGGAACGCATTTCGGGTATGGATTTTTGGTTTTCCGCTTCAAGGGGAATTACCCTAAGGGGGTATTTTTAGTCAGGATCTTTCAGCTCTTTCTGAAGCGTCTGACAGACTATCTCGTTCATGCTGAGGCCGGTTCGTTTTGACTCTTCCTTGAGTCGCTTTAGAAGGCTTGATGAGAGCAGTGCATGAAAGCTGGCGTCCTTCTTCTCGGGTATGATTTTTGTCCTTCTGGGGACCTCTTTGTAGTCAGAACTGACGCCTGCTTCAGAGAGAATATCATCGAGGTCGGTAATAATTTCATCGGCTTTCCCGAGGATGTTATTGAGCATCTCGATGGATTCATTAATCTGGTCTACTGTACGTCCCGACTCGAACACGGACGACATATTGTCCAGTTTGTCGTTCTCTTTGTCCTTCATTCTGTTTATCTCATCTTCGAACTCACTGTGGATTGACCGCAGTCCTCTGTCGTAGGCTTTTACGACTCTCTGCATTGCTCTTTTCTCGTCTCTGTTCATTCTGTCATCCTCGTCCAGCCATTTATGTACATAAGACTACTCAGCGCGCCCTTCTCCGTCAAGCCAAACATGTACATGTTATCCGAATCACCTCCTTCTCAGCCTAGTCTGCACACCGTGATGCCATTTATGTACATATCATGCCGGATGCTCTTTCAAGAAGTCTCTAAGTAACCCGTATTATCACAGGGTGACCTTCCTTTATCATGGAGCACAGGAGGTAACTTATGCATAGTTACACTGTAATTGTGGACGTACTTAACGCCCGCAGAGACGGGGTATCCTTCCAATCCATCCAGAAACGTTACAGGATTGGTGCGAAGGGAATATACCTCATTCTCAATCGGTTCGAGGCCCTGGATGTTGGTCTTGAAGAATTCACTGCCTGGCCCCCGGAGAAGGTTCAGGAAGCCATCTATCCTGCAGAAAGGAGTCTAAGAAAGGAATGCGGATTACCGGACTTTGACCCTATCTACAAGAAGATAAAGGAAAGCAAAGGGCGCTGGAATGTCGAGGTAGCATGGATTGACTACAAGGATGAACATCCGGATGGTTACGAAATCACTCAGTTCTATGAACATTACAACAGGTACCTGGACGAGAAATACGGTTTCCGTTCTGTCAGAATGGCTGTAGAACGCAATCCCGGAGAAAAGATGTACATTGACTGGGCCGGAGACACAGCGACTGTCGTACTCAGAGATTTAGGCAAGAGTGTTACTGTACATCTGTTTCTGACTACGTTAGGACTCAGCAGTTTCATCTACGCAGAGTGTTTCCTGGATGAAAAGCTGGACAAGTTCATTTCCGGAGTCGTAAAGGCCCTGTCATCCTACGACGGTGTTCCGGCCCAGTGGGTGCCTGACAATCTGAGAGCAGCTATCAACAAGCACGACAAGGACAATCTCATTCTCAACTCACTTTTTCATGATCTGGAAAGCTATTACGGTGTTGTGGTTCTTCCGCCTCCACCAAGAAAACCCAAGGGAAAGCCTACCGTCGAATCTGCGGTGAAGTACTCTGAAACTCATATACTTGAAAGAATAAAAAACAAGGAATATGACTCGTTGAGAGATCTCAATGAGAAAGTCAGAGAAATCGTTGCGAAGATGAATGACGCCACCAGGGGGAGGACCCATACAAGGAGAGAGCTGTTCCAGATGTATGACAAGCCTGCTCTCAAGCCCAACCCCGGTGTCTTCTGTTATAGCGATTACAAATACATAACATCGATTCCTGACAATTATCATGTTAAGTATGACGATCACTACTATTCAGTATCGTACACATATTACCATAAACCGGCAATTATCAGGGCATCCTTCACTGAAATTGTTATCCTGGACGAAAATAACAGGGTGATTGCAAAACACAGAAGACTTTACAGCTACTTTCCCCGCTACAGTACGGATCCCAATCATATGCCTCCTGCACACAGGTTCTACAAGGAAGTGAATGAGCGTGACGGCAACTCCTACCGCAACTGGGCCAAGAAGTTCGGTCCATATACGTGCCAGTTCATCGACAGGCTCCTCAATCGTGCTGACCATGAACAGCAGGCTTACAACTCCTGTAACGGCCTCCTTCATACAGCGGAGAGTTATGCCTATGAACGGGTTGAGGATGCTGCCAGAAGGTGTCTGGAAAAGGGTGTCATCTCCTATTCCGGATTCATTGCCAAACTGAAGGACAAGCCGGATGCTGATGAAACTGCAGCGAAAAAGACGACAGCCGCACTGCCCAAGCATGAGAATATCCGCGGTGCTGACTACTACGATTAAAGGAGAATAAGAAAAATGGAATATGACTTTAAAATCTCAAATGAAGAACTGATTATCTGCGACAGACTCAGAAAGATGAAGCTCTCGACAATGTCCGAAACCCTTGACGGGGTATTCAAGGACCCGCTTACGCCAAACCGTACCTTTTTCGAGATTATCTCGGAACTGGTCAACTCTGAGTGGGATGCAAGGAAGGACAAAAAGTTCAAGAAGCTTCTTGCGAAGTCAGGCATCAAATATCCCGATGCTGCGTTCGATGACAAACTGCTCCTGCCGGACAGGAACATCAACCAGGAGCTCATCTCAAGGCTTATGACCTGTGAGTGGATTCCTCTGGGAAGAACAATCATCATTACCGGCAAGACCGGGACCGGTAAAAGCTACCTCGCTTCCGCTTTCGGCATCTGTGCTCTCCACAAGGATTACAAGGTCCGGTATGAATCAGCCAATACCCTGTTGAAAAAGCTTGCCAAAGCAAACCTCGATTCCACTGAATATCTTTCTTACACAGATGAGCTGTTCGCATATGATCTGCTGATTATCGACGATTACGGCCTCATGGAACTGGACATGTTAAAATGCCAGCTTCTCTTCTCTCTGCTTGATGCAAGAGAGGGTAAGAAGGCGACGTTAATTACGTCGCAGATTCCTGTAAAAGACTGGTATGGTATGTTCGCTGACAGCACCTATGCAGACGCCTGCATGGAGAGGATGGCCAAGGGCAGCTTCAGGCTTCCTTTGGACGGTCCGAGCTTAAGGCCTGACCATCTGTAGGGAAAGTGCATTCCCCTTATTCCGGAATAGCATTCCCCCTATCCGGAATAAGCATTCCCTTTTTCCGAAATTAGCA
>CAVIAZ010000159.1:0-3209 GCA_963640795.1 bacterium
TCACGGCTTCCATGAAAGATGAATTATCAGGATTAACAAATTGTCCCATACTGTGATCCTTCTTTTTTGTTTTCAACTCTACCGCTAGTCATTCTCTTCTTTTATTTTACATCAGAACAGAAAAAACATGTAGAAGTTTTACTCAAAAAGCTTTTCTTACGGAGTAAAAGAAAATAGGATGTCACAAAAGTACGATTTTGTGGCACCCTCATATTTTTAATTTCTTGTAGTTTAAGGAAGTGAAATCAGTGAAAATTACGCAGTCTTCAACTTTTGTAATACCACCTTCTTCTAAATGATTCTCGTCATTTCGTCTCTTCTGTTGCTTTCCAGAGCTTCTCGAGACTGTAGAATTCCCTTAGCTCGGGGCTCATGAGGTGAATTATTATGTCACCGCAGTCAATGAGTTCCCAGCCGTCATCTCCTGGGGTCTTGTGTCTGTTGTTGACAGAAAGTCCCAGGTCATTGAGCTCTGACCACATCTGGTGAACAACACCCTTGAGGTGTCCCACACTTGTCACTGTCCCGATAACGAACACTGATGCCCATGAGCAGTCATTAAGGGGGACAACTGCCACGTCCTTCACATTATGCTCTGTAAGATATTCACTTATTCTGTCCGTTGTTGCCTTCAATTTTTCATCCATCATAGTTTTCCACCTTTCTCTATATATTCATATAATTCTTCACTGATTCCAGCCAACTGGGTACCTGTACTTTCAAGGTACGGTCTCTGGAGTGTGATTATTTTTTCTATCATCTCTTCCATTGTACCGAGATTGAGTATCTCTGTCCTCACTTCATCGCTCAGATGTTTTCTTCCCGGTTCTATGTAATCAGCTATATAAATAGCTGCGCCGAGAGGCCCCATATCTTTCGAGCCGAGGGTATGGTACCTCACTGCCTTCTTCATATCATCCCCGACAGGCTCACCTGCGTCCTCATCGAAGTGTAAAGCTGCAAGTGCCCCGTGAAGGAGCATCGGCTCCTCTTCCTCCTCCTTCTCGATCACGAACCCGTTCTTTCTCAGAAGCTCTATGCACTTTCCGTCTGCACTGTAGCGGTAGGCATCATGATATATCCCCGCACACAACGCCTTGTCTCCATCAAGGTCAAAACGTTTTGCCAGGAGAAAGGCCGTCTCAGCGACCCCGAGGGAGTGCACAAAGCGGGAAGGCTTTATCATCCCTCTTACCCTATTCTGCAGTTCTATATAGTCCATTTTCCTCTATATACTCTCTCACGCTCCCGCTAAGGAGTTCCTCTTTCCCTTCCCTTACCTCTGTACTTGATGCCACCGTCTGTGGGCTCTCTATATAATTTATCTCCACTCCCTCAAGAGCAGGATGGGAGAGGGAAGAACGCACAAAGCACCAGAACCTGACGTGTGTCTTCAGATATTCCCAGTCATGCCAGTTCTCCAGCCCACCAAGAAGATCATCTCCGATTATGAAATTAACCTTCCCGTTATCCTCAAGTAAGTCAAATAGGGCAGAGATGGTTTCAGAAGTGTAACTGATTCCGCCTTTCCTTCCTTCCCAGTCAGAGACAACTATATTGAGGTCATCCAGGGGATAAATATCAGAATAGTCAAGGACAGCCAGGTTAAGCATCGCCATCCTGTCGCTGAAAGAGGCAGTCTTCCTGTCCTTCTTGAAGTTCGACACGAAAGCCGGAATAACATAGAGCGTTGTTATATCTGTAAGCTCAGACACCGAATGAAAGAGGTTTATGTGCCCGATATGCACAGGGTCGAATGTCCCTCCGAGTATTGCCTTCTTCTCACTCTTCATCGCGGTAATATGCATCCTTATCCATCTTGGAAGTGAATCCCGGATCCTTCTTCTCACCAGTTACACCTGCAAGAAGCGCAAACTCCCTCTTTACAGGTTCAAGAAGCTCATCATCATAGATTGAAAGCGGAAGAACAGGAAGGATGGATGAATACTTCTTCTCAAGTTCCATGAATCTTTCCTGTGTCCCTTCCTCATCCATCTTCGTCCCGATGAGGACAGAAGGCTTCTCCACCAGATCCGGTGAGTACTTCTCAAGTTCACCCCGGAGTACATCATAAGCCTCAAGATAATTGTCATCACTGAGGTCGACAAGGTATGCAAGTCCCTTGGTGCGTGAAATATGCCTCAGGAACTTGAATCCCATTCCAAGTCCGGAACTTGCTCCCTCGATTATTCCCGGGATATCGGCAAGGACGATGTCACTGTCCCACATCCTGAGAACCCCCAGCTGGGGAATCTTTGTTGTGAACGGGTAACCTGCAACCTTGGAGCGTGCATTCGTAAGAAGATTGAGGAGACTCGATTTTCCTGCATTGGGAAAGCCTACGAACCCTATGTCTGCTATGACAAGGAGTTCGACCCCGACTCTCATACCTACACCTTTTTCTCCCGGCTGTGCAAAGCGCGGGGTCTGGTGGGTTGCCGTCCTGAAGTGCCAGTTTCCCAGCCCGCCTTTACCACCCTTGAGAAAGACGAATCTCTCTTCTCCGGTAAGGTCTTTTATAATCTCTCCCGTCTCTGCATTCTTGATGACTGTTCCGGGCGGAACGGGTATCTCGATATCACGTCCATCACGCCCGTACATTCTGGCTCCCTGTCCGCCACGTCCGTTTTCTGCATGGTAGACACGGACCATCTTGAGGTGTCCAAGGGTCCTGAGATTATCTTTGACAACGAAGACCACATCGCCTCCCCTTCCGCCGTCACCACCGTCAGGTCCTCCCTTAGGTACGAACTTTTCACGACGGAAGGAGACGCAACCTGCGCCTCCATTCCCTGATTGTACATCTATATATGTTTCGTCTGAAAATCCAAACATATGGATGATTTCTTTAGTTATTAGCCTCAGCTTCTACAATTGAACAGAACTTCCTGTTCTTTCTTTCATAGAACTTGACTGTTCCTGCAACCTTGGCAAAGAGAGTATAGTCAGTGCCACAGCCACAGTTTTCACCTGCGTGAATCTTTGTGCCGTGCTGACGGACGATAATCTCACCAGCCTTTACAAGCTGTCCACCATATCTTTTAACGCCTAGGCGCTGAGCGTTGGAATCACGACCGTTGCGGCTTGAACCGCCACCTTTCTTATGTGCCATTATTCAACCTCCTTAGCATTCAATCTTATTGATTGTAATCTTGGTGTACTTCTCTCTGTGTCCCTGGGTTCTTCTGTAACCCTTTCTTCTGTGGAAC
>CAVIAZ010000160.1:0-3138 GCA_963640795.1 bacterium
CGATGAGGAGAATAATCATGGAACAGAAAACAAAAGAGGATTTACTGGACAAAGCCTTCCAGATCAGAAGTGCGACAATCAGGGAGATTGCCTCCTTCGGGTCGGGACATATAGGCGGGGCGATGAGTATTTGCGACCTTCTTGCACTTCTATATTTCAACAAGATGAATGTCGATCCAAAGAACCCGAAAAAGGATGACAGAGACAGGCTTGTTGTATCGAAAGGACATGCAGGCCCGGCAGTCTATGCAACGCTTGCCCTTAAGGGATTCTTCCCGATGGAGATGCTCTCCACACTTAACCAGGGTGGAACCAATCTTCCCTCCCATTGTGATATGCTCAAGACTCCCGGTATAGATTTTACAGCAGGTTCCCTCGGACAGGGATTCTCTGCAGCCATGGGAATCGCACTTGGCAACAGGGTAAAGGGAGTCGATGCCACAGTTTATACCATAATCGGGGACGGAGAGAGCCAGGAAGGCCAGATATGGGAGGCTGCAGAGTTCGCAGGTGCCCAGAAACTCGATAAGGTCATAGCATTTGAAGACCTTAACGGCCAGCAGCTGGACGGCTACACAAAGGATATAATTCCCGAGGAGGCTGAAAGCGTCAGAAAGCGCTGGGAGAGCTTCGGCTGGGACACCACAGTTGTAGACGGCCACGATGTGGAGGCTCTCGACAATGCAATAGAGAATGCAAAGAAGACAGAGGGTAAGCCGCACATGATTGTGATGATTACACAGAAGAGCCGCGGGTATGTTTTCGGAGAAGGCGTTAAGGCCAACCATTCAATGCCGGTGAAGCCCGAACAGGCAGAAGAGGCAATCAGGGTTCTTGAAGAGAGAAGAGGTAATTGAGATGAAGAGAGATGCACACGATTTCAACCATTACAAGGAAGCCGTAATCGGAGCTGTTGTTGATATAGCAAGAGAAGATGAGAGGGTTTGCTTCATAGACTCTGACCTTTCATCATGCATAGGGTCCACCACATTCCAGAAGGAATTCCCGACACGTTTCTTCAATGCGGGAATAGCTGAGGCTAACATGGTGGGACTGGCTGCGGGACTTTCAAGCGTCGGCCTTATTCCTGTGATACATTCATTCGGCTGTTTCATGTCACGCCGTGACTATGACCAGCTCTTTATCTCCCTCGGCTATGCCCACCAGAGAGCAATATGTATAGGCTCTGACCCCGGAATCACAGCCCAGTACAACGGTGGAACCCACATGCCCTTTGAAGATATTGCCCTCATGAGACAGATTCCCGGATTCGTCATCATAGAGCCAAGTGATGCACAGTCCCTCTATGACCTTACATGGCAGGTCTATAAGTCAGGACACAATGCATATATCCGCACACCGCGTAAGGGAATCAACTACCGCTATACACTGGAAGATAAGATAGAGCTTGGTAAGGGTATAGAGCTCAGAAGCGGAGATGATATAGCAATCATTGCAACAGGTATCGTGATGGTCGATGGAGCAATGGAAGCTGCTGAAATACTTGAAAAGAAGGGTATTAAGGCTACTGTTGTTGATCTCCATACCATCCGTCCTCTTGATACTGCCCTCATCGAGAAAGTAGCATCCCGTACAGGCAGGGTCCTTGTGTGTGAGAACGGACGTTACGCAGGAGGAGTTGGGGAGATGATTGCATCCCACCTTTCTGAGACTCTTCCGACCAGAATGGGATTTATTAATGTGGGAGAGAGATTCGGGGAGGTCGGTAACCTTTCCTATCTTAAGTCAGCATTCGGTTTTACCGGAGAAGATATAGCAAAGAAGGCAGAGGAACTTCTCAAGTGAAGATAGTCCTGGAGACAATCCCGCTCTGGGATGCACTTAAGGAAAATACAGAGTGCCCGATATGCACTTTGATGAAGAAGGCGGAGGAAGACAGTATAAGGTACTATCTTTCCTCTGCCATCATGACAAGTGAAGTCAGGATAGAGACCAATACTTATGGTTTCTGTCCCCACCACTATACACTTCTGACAGAGAGAGGAAATCCGCAGAGCCTCGCCCTTACAATGGACACTTACTACAGAGAGAATGAGAAGTGCTTCAGAAAGGGCTTTGATGAGATAGCCGGTGCCAGGAAGGAAAAAGAGATCCGTAAGGCACTTGATAAGCTGGAGAGGATTGCCCGGGAGCGGGAGAGCGGATGCCTTATATGCTCAAAGATGGATGAGCGGCTCTACCGCTATGCATATACACTTGCCTCTCTCTCGAAGAGTGATGTTGAGTTCAGGAAAGCATTCCTTTCATCCAAAGGATTATGTCTCCACCACACATTTGTAGTCTCCCGCATAGCCTCCGATGCCATCAAGGGAGGTGATTACATCTCTTTTCAGAAAGACCTTTTCAGCCTTCTGGAGCAAAACCTTGAAAGAGTAAGGGAAGATGATGTGTGGATGACACAGAAGTATAAGAGTGAGAACAAAGATAAACCGTGGAACGGTGCTGAGGATGCCCATAAAAGGGCAGTTTTCAAACTCATTGGGGAAGGCCGTGTGATTGACCCCGTCAGGAAGTGACTTTCCGCTTCTTTCCCTTTGAAAAGAGTGTTGGTTCCTTTTCCTCTTCCCCGATAAGGCATTTCTTCAAAAGGTGCTCGGAGAAATCGACTTTGTCGATATGAAGATACTCAAGGTAATCATCCTCGAATCTGTAGATGAGTATATAGTCCCTGTCCTCAAGAAGTGAGAATGCCAGGGTCAGCATCGGCTTATGCTCCAGATGGTAGTTCTGGGCTTTCTCCTTCTCTGCAGAGGTAAGGTAGGTATTCGACCAGAAGATAGCAAGTATATCTCTCCCGTTCTTCCCGTGGATGAGGATATCTGTTGTGTCGTAGTCGATATCGACAGAGTAGAGGGGAAAGTTTTTCATGATTGAGAGTGCAATGCGGTGTGAGATTGTGCTCTTCTTCCGCCTTTTATCCTCTTCTCTGAATGAGGCAAAATAATCAAGCATTGATCTTCTGAAGGAGTCAAAGCATTCAATCTTCTCTATTGTTCTTGCCATACAATATTATTGTCAGATTGCCGGTGGAAAATAAAGATGAAAGTGAAAACTCCTGCCGTCTGCAGAATATGCCAAACAATTCGACCTCTGCAGATAAAATCAGGCAGGAAAGAA
>CAVIAZ010000161.1:0-1222 GCA_963640795.1 bacterium
GATGACAGAAGGGATAACCGCTACAGTGACAGAAATTCCTACTCTCGTGATAACAGGTATGGTGAGAGGCGTGAATACTCGAAGAGCAATGAGCGCACATCATTTGCCAGAAGAGATTATGACGGAAGCCGTTCCAGCTATAAACGTTCTTCGTATTCTTCAGACCGTGACAGAAATTATAGGGATGACAGGAGAAGCGGAGAGAAGAGAAAGAAATCTGGGCCGAAGCCTTTTGGTTATGATTCCTTCATGGAGAACAAGTCCCGCCAGGGTGCAACTGCAAGATGGCTTGAAGACCAGGAATACATCGAGAAGAAGGAAGATTGAGGATGCCCTGCCACGCGCAGGGTTTTTGTTTGATATGGACAGATTCATTTACGGTAGAAAGGCCCTTGTTACGGGGGCTACAAGCGGAATAGGGAGGGAGATAGCATATATTCTCCGGGACAGCGGATACACTGTATGGGGAGTGTCGAGAAGAGCTGAGGACAAAGAGAAAGACGGAATCATATGGCGGAAGATGGATATAACAGATACATCTTCCATAAGGCGTGTCCTTGATGAAATCGGGTCCTTCGGTATTCTTGTCAATGCCGCGGGATTCGGTATTGGTGGAAGTGCTGAGGACAGTGATATTGAGAAGGTAAGAGCCCAGGCGGAGACCAACTACTTTGGAACAATCACTCTTACCCAGATGGCACTTCCAATAATGAGACGTAACCCTAAATGCCTTGTTGTTGTGATTTCATCTGTGGCTGCAAGGGTGCCGCTACCATTCCAGGGCCATTACAGTTCCACTAAGTATGCCCTTGAAGCCCACTTCGAGGCATTGCGCATGGAGGCAAAGAGACTCGGTGTGAGGGTGGCAATTGTGGAGCCTGGAGACCTGAGTACCGGCTTTACGGATAAGAGAGTTCCAGCAATAGACTCATCCTCTCCGTACTATGAGTCATATAAGCGTGCTCTTGGAACTATTGAGCATGATGAGAGAAGTGGCGGGAGCCCGATTATTATAGCTAAAGCGGTTAGAAAGATAGTAAAGAGGAATAATCCGCCTGTCAGAACAGTATGTGGGTTCAAGTACAAGGTACTCTGTATTCTTATGAGATTGTTCCCAGACAGGCTTACTTTATTTATTCTCGGCAAGATGTACAGGCTTTGAAAGAGAGGTTAAAAAACATCTATTTTGACTTTGAACAGGTTGGCTTTTGCTTTGGGGAAA
>CAVIAZ010000161.1:1277-3088 GCA_963640795.1 bacterium
GAGGAGGGTATAAAACATGCCAGTACAAAGACTTATAAGCCCATCTTGGCTTTCATCTTAGACCAGCTGTCCTTGAGTGTCACTGTTCTGTTGAAGACCATTGCCTCAGGCTTGCTGTCCTTTGAGTCAACGCAATAGTAACCGTTTCTTACAAACTGGAGGTAATCACCGACCTTTGCTTTCTCGGCTTCCTTCTCAATATATGCATTCTTAAGCACGATGAGAGAATCGGGATTGAGGTCATCGAGATAGTTGCCTGTGGCCTGGCCCGGTGTCTCACTCTTGAAAAGCTTGTCATATTGTCTGACTTCTGCCTTTGTGTTGATTGCCGCACTTACCCAATGGCTTGTACCCTTGACCTTTCTTCCGTCAGGAGTCTCGCCACCACGTGAGAGTGGATCGTAGGTACAGTGAATGACGGTTATATTCCCGTTTTCATCCTTCTCGAGGCTGTTGGCAGTTATGTAGTAGGCTCCCTTAAGTCTTATTTCATTACCCGGGTACAGTCTGTGGTAACCCTTGACCGGAGTCTCCATGAAGTCTTCCTTCTCTATATAGAGTTCCCTTGTGAATGCAACCTGGTGTGTCTGGCTCTTCTCATCTTCGGGGTTATCGACCATGTCGAAGTACTCGACTTTGTCTTCCGGATAGTTATCGATGACGACCTTGATTGGATCAAGTACAGCCATGAGACGCTTTGCCTTCTTGTTGAGGTCTTCTCTTACACAGAATTCCATAAGAGAATAGTCGACAACGCCTTCGACCTTGGCAACTCCAACTCTCTGCACGAAGTCTTTCATTGCCTCGGGAGAGTATCCTCTTCTCCTGATTCCGCTGACAGTCGGCATTCTCGGGTCATCCCATCCGGAGACGAAGTTGTTGTTTACAAGGTAAAGCAGTCTTCTCTTACTCATGAGACAGTATGTAATGTTGAGACGTGCAAACTCATACTGGTGCGGGGTGTGGTCGATATTGTCGATACTTGTTGCCCAGTCATAGGCCGGACGGTGATCCTCAAATTCAAGAGTACAGATGGAGTGGGTAATACCTTCTATAGCATCGCTGATAGGATGGGTGAAATCATACATGGGGTAGATACACCATTTGTTGCCTGTTCTCGGATGCTCAGCATACTTGATTCTGTAGAGAGCAGGGTCCCTCAAGTTAATATTCGGAGAAGCCATATCTATCTTGGCACGGAGTGTGTATTTGCCTTCCGGGAATTCTCCGTTCTTCATCCTCAAAAAGAGGTCCATGTTCTCTTCAATGGAGCGGTCCCTGTCCGGGCTGTTCTTTCCGGGTTCCGTCAATGTACCTCTGTATTCCTTCATTTCCTCGGGAGAGAGTGAATCTACATAAGCCTTGCCCTTACGGATTAAATCAAGTGCAATCTCGTAGAGCTGATCATAGTAGTCAGATGCGTAATACTCATATTCTCCCCAGTCAAAACCAAGCCAGTGTATATCACTCTTGATGGAGTTGATGTACTCCATGTCTTCCTTGGCGGGGTTTGTGTCATCAAGCCTGAGGTGGCATCTTCCGTGGTATTTCTCGGCAAGCCCGAAGTTCAGGCATATACTCTTGATGTGGCCAATATGCAGGTAGCCGTTCGGTTCGGGTGGAAAACGGGTGACAATCGTGTTGTTAGGGACCCTTCCTTCCCTTAAGTCTTCCTCAATAATCTTCTCGATGAAGTTAAGAGGCCTGGAAGCTGATTCTTCCTTCTTTTCTTCGTCCATGTTTACCTTCCTTCGCATCTTTCAGAGAGATGCTAAGAGTTAATTTGGAAGAGAATACCATACTTAAGCATA
>CAVIAZ010000162.1:0-3028 GCA_963640795.1 bacterium
CAGTATTCCCGAACGGTAAAAAAGATTAGTGTTGATGGGCTATTTGTGTTGAATTTTCCCGTTCGGTAATATAAACTCAAGATATGGTCATAACAAAAGTTGAGCAAATCGGTGAACTCGTTAGAATAGAAAGAAAAAAGGCCGGTCTTAAACAAGCTGAATGTGCTGCTTTATGTGGTGTAGGTACCAGATTTTTTTCTGAACTGGAAAATGGAAAACCAACACTTGAAATAGGCAAAGTATTAAAGATCTTAAAACTTCTGGGGGTTGAAATTAACTTGGAGACTAAGTGATGATTTTGGATGTTTATCTTTATGAAAAGCTCGTCGGTTTTCTTTATACAGACAAAAAATATGGTTTGTCATTCAAATATGATGAGAGTGCAGAGAGACAGATTTCTATAAACCTGCCTCTGGAAAATGTAGAATTCAGAAAGAAAAACGTCGAACCTTTTTTCAGCGGATTGCTTCCAGACGGGGATTTGAGGGATCAGCTTGCCAGGAATGCACATGTTTCACCAAATAGTGTTATAGGTCTTTTATCTCATTATGGACGGGAAATTGCAGGAGCACTTGTGATAGTCGACCATGGTGAGAACTTCGAAATCGAGCCGGATGATTATAAGGTGATAAGTGAGAGTGAAATTGCCGGACGTATCAAAAGGGCCGATGAAGAGAATCTTCTTATCTGGGGCGACAATGTCAGGTTGTCTCTTGCCGGAGCACAGCATAAGATGCCTTTGTATCATAAAGATGGGGAATGGTTTCTTCCATGTGGTAACAGCCCTTCGAATTGCATTGTCAAACCAGGAAAAAGCATAGCCATCAACGAATTTATCGTAACTCGACTCGCAAAAGAATGTGGGTTCAATACACCTGAGGTGGAGTTAAAATACTTTGGCGATGAACTGGCTTTAGTCACATATCGCTATGACAGAATTATAGAAAACGGGAGACTACGACGTTTGCATCAGGAGGACATGTGCCAGGCTTTATCTATTCCTCCCGAGAATAAATACGAGACTGATGGCGGTCCCGGAATAAGCAGAATAGTAAATCTGATAGAAGATAATTCCTCAATGCCGATTCTCGATATCAGAGAATTCTACAGAATCCTTGTCTTTAATTTTATAGTCGGTAACTGCGATTCGCATGGTAAGAATTATTCGTTTCTTTATAGTCCTGAAGGAAAACTGAGGCTTGCTCCATTCTATGACCTTGTCAGTACAACAATTTATCCTGGCATAAGCAGAGAGTTGTCAATGAAAATAGGAAAGCAGAAAAATATTGACCTTGTGGGTAGAGATGATTTCTTTAAGATCGATGGGGTCAACAGACGAGCAATGGAGACAATTATTGATGGTGTCATTTCTTCCTATAATTCAGCAATCGAGAAAATATCAACAAAGGAAGAATATAAGCCATATGAGGAGATGATAAACAAAATAAAAGAAGACTCTCTTCCACGTGTTGAGAGATTGAGGCCTTAGAATATCCTCTACATGTGGTAAACAGCGAAGAAGAGAGTAAACTATGACTCAAACTTCGCGAGTTTTTTTGAAGGAAGAGGTGGGGAATATGGTATTTTAAGGTGGAAGGGCACCCGAATTAAAGAAAGAGAGGATCCTGAATGAAGAAAGATGTAATTTCCTTTACTGCTGATGATTTGAAGAGAATCAGAAAGCTTGTTGATTCCGGGGAGCACGGGTTCCCTGTCTTGGCCATTCATTCTCTTATCGAACGTGAGATTACCGCTGCCGCCGGCTACAGATATCCCGACAGTGCAAGGATGAAGTTCTCTGATTTATGTCACATGCTGTTTCCTGAAATGGATTATCTGCAAAGGAAGGCTGTCGAAAGTCTAAACAGGGACAGGAATGAATATGCCAATAAGGTCAGACACAACTTCGAGGATCTGACTCCTGCGGATGCGGGGATGATTGAAAACAGGTTTCTTGATTTCGTTCGGCTCTTCAGTCCCGCTTCCGAAAAGCTTCCTGAATACGGCGATTTAAAGAAGGCCGTGACGAACGCCTTGAATGATATCAGGACCATTACGATATCCGAAGAGAAGTACAGAGAAATGCTCGGAAAGTACCGTGATGTCATCGCCCTCAGGTCGGATCTTGACGAGGCCAACCGCAGATACGAGGATGAGAAGTCAAAGGTTGACGGTCTCAACAAACAGATTCTTGATTTGAACGAAAAGTTCTCCAGTAAGAAAAAGAAGCTTGAGAGTGATTATGCTGCCAAGCGGACAGAACTCTATAATACACAGCAGGACAGAAACAGACTGGAAAAGGAGATGAAAACTCTTATCGAAGCAAGGGACGCCGCAATAAAAGAGCTTGAGAGCCGACTCGAGAGTGAAGTCGGAAGACTCGAGGAGGAGAGGAAAGGATACATCACCGAACTTGAGAAATCACGGCATATCGTCGACGCCTACGACTTTGAAAGCCGTTTTTTCGCATACTCGGAAGGCAGAAGGAACTTCATGAAATCTTCCCTTGTCCTCTCTCCTCAGCAGCAGAAAATCGTCGATTCCGTCTCCCTCTCTTCTGACTGTCTTGTCTGTGGCGGGGCCGGATCAGGAAAGACTCTTGTTCTCCTTGCAATTCTGAAGAAACTGACAGAGGCGTGCCCTGTCGGAGAGAAAACGCGATGCCGTTTTCTCACATTCACGAAAACCCTGGCATCCTTTTCGAAGAACATCCTGCCCGAACTTGATGACTCTGTCGTCCCCGAGATACGCAGAGTCAACCAGCTTGTATACACAATGATGGTGAAGATCTTCGGACGTCAGCACTTCAGCTGGGGGGATGATTCCTTGAAGAAGAGAGTTCCGACCCTTGAAAGGAATCCCGGATATGCGAAGGAGATAAGGCTCTTTATCTGGCCGAACAATATTGCAAAGGAGGCGTATCTTTCGGGCTGCGAGCGCAGAGGCATGAAGGATGACGTAGCCCCTGAAGAGAGGGTGGAAATCTGGAAAGCGTTGGAAGAACTCGAATCAGACCTTGAAAAGGACT
>CAVIAZ010000163.1:0-3018 GCA_963640795.1 bacterium
AGCACAAAGTGGTTCTTCTCATACTCAATAAGTCCCTCTTTCTTCATCTTTCCCAGTTCTACACAGAGGCCACTGCGTTCGACTGAGAGGTAGTCGGCTAGTTGCTGCCGGGAGAACGGGATGTCGAATTCACAGCTTCCGGATTTCTGTGCCATCTCGGAAAGGTATGACATGAGCTTTGCCCTTGTGGTGCGTTGTGCTATGTGGGTGAGTTTGTCGCTGAACTTCAGGTTCTTTCCGGCTAGTTCCCCAAGGAGGTTTCTTATCAGGCGGTTATGGTGGGAGCATGCAGAGGGACAGACATTGAGTACCCGCTTTACATTCAGGTACATTATCCTGCTATCTGTCTCTGCCACCACACTTACATTGAGTAGGGAGCCCGGTGCACAGGCATAGGCTGCTGCGATTGTATCGCCCGGGACAGCTTTAGACACTATGTTCCTGTTTCCCCATATATCATCCTGGACTATGAGAACTGTACCGGCGAGTACAAGGCCTATTGAAGTGACACTGTCTCCGGTATGGAAGATGTAAGCATCCTTCGGGTAATCTTCTATCTTTGTGTCGAGACAGGAAAGCATTGCCTTTAGTTCCTCTTCAGATATCCCCGAAAAGATATGAGCTGACCTGATTACCGGTAAATATTCCTTCATAAATCCTTCTTTGTTGAAAAATCAACAGACTTGTTTGATTTGTTATACTATCATCAACCTTAAGAATCAACAATTGAATGAATGTGAGGTTTTGATATGGAGAGAAAGATGTTTTGTTTTCAATGTGAGCAGACAGCCGGATGTACTGGCTGTACAGGGAACGCTGGAGTATGTGGTAAATCTGCTACGGTTGCCGGAAAGCAGGATGAACTGACTGGTGCTCTTATCGGGCTTGCAAGGGCTACGGAGACCTCTGGCAATGTGAATGATAATACGTACAAGCTGATGATTGAGGGTCTCTTCACTACTATCACCAATGTGAACTTCAGCGAGCAGACTGTCTCCAGAATGACTGACTGGGTGCGCTCTGAAAAAGAGAGACTTCTTCCTGATTGTGTTGTCTGTCCCTCCTCATGCGGGCACAATGATGATTATGACATGGAAAAGGTCTGGAATGCTGATGAGGATGTCAGGAGTCTGAAGTCTCTCATTCTCTTCGGAATCAGAGGTATGGCTGCCTATGCACACCATGCAATGGTTCTTGGTTATACCGATGATGAAGTCAACCGTTTCTTTGCCAAGGCTCTCTTTGCCATCGGGGAAGAATGGGGAATGGACGAACTTCTTCCTATTGTTATGGAAGTGGGAGAGAAGAATCTCAAGTGTATGGCTCTCCTCGACAAGGCAAATACTACAAGCTACGGTAACCCTGTTCCTGTCACAGTTCCCCTTACTGTGGAAAAAGGACCATTCATTGTAATCTCAGGTCATGACCTGAGGGACCTTGAACTTCTTCTTGAGCAGACTGAAGGAAAGGGAATCAACATATATACCCATGGTGAGATGCTCCCGGCACACGGGTACCCCGAATTGAAGAAGTATCCTCATCTTAAAGGAAACTTTGGTACAGCTTGGCAGAACCAGCAGAAGGAGTTTGCTGAAATCCCGGCACCTGTTCTCTTCACGACTAACTGTCTGATGCCTCCGAAGGCAAGCTATTCGGACCGTGTCTTCACAACTTCGGTTGTCTCTTATCCTGAGATGATCCATATCGGGGAAGATAAGAATTTTACTCCGGTTATCGAGAAGGCTCTTGAACTTGGTGGATATAAGGAAGACAGGGTGTTTACCGGCATTAATGGTGGCAACACTGTCATGACTGGCTTTGCACGTGGCACTGTACTCAGTGTTGCTGACAAGGTAGTCGATGCTGTGAAGAGTGGTGATATCAGGCACTTCTTCCTTGTTGCGGGATGTGATGGTGCAAGAGCGGGGAGAAACTACTACACGGAATTTGTGAAGAAGACTCCTTCCGATACCGTTGTCCTTACCCTTGCATGCGGAAAGTACCGCTTCAATGACCTGGACCTCGGAACTATTGCCGGGCTCCCGAGACTCATGGATGTGGGACAGTGCAATGACGCCTACAGTGCAATCCAGATTGCCCTGGCACTCGCTGATGCATTCGGATGTGGTGTTAATGAACTTCCACTTTCAATGGTGCTTTCGTGGTATGAGCAGAAAGCTGTATGTATCCTTCTGACGCTACTCTATCTAGGGATAAAGAATATACATCTCGGGCCGACACTTCCTGCCTTTATTTCTCCGAATGTGCTTAAGTATCTTGTTGAAAACTTTGGTATTTCCCCGATATCGACACCGGAGGAAGACCTCAAGAAACTTCTGAAATAAACATATACTCCCCTCTCCGTGATGGTTCAGGGGAGTTCACTTTTTCAATCAAATATGAAAGAAGAACCACAAAAATAAGTGTGTGATGTAATGGTCCTGTGTGTTTGTGTAGTTCTAGCTTGCATTCGAAGCTGTCTTTTTTTTCAGAATTCATATTACAAAAGATACAATCCGGCTTTCATTTTATGTAATGCCTGAGTAGCGCAGGAAAAAGGAGTCAGGACTCCATTTGATTATATTCTATTTTGTACATAATCTTCGAAAACTGTCTATTTTTCCTCTTCTTTTGTAAAATTTATTTGATAATCACCAAAAATCATGACATTTTCCCGAAAAAACCTGTCTTAAGAGATATAAAGGAGAAAATTAATGACTGGATTTTTATTCGCATCGTGGACAGGCCCATTGAGCTCTGCCCTTACAGAGGGGAGGGATATCTGAATGGAAGGATTATCCCACAGGGAACAGGATTTAAAGGACATAGCAGAATTCAGGATGTTCGATGACACATTTATGGCAGCTGTCTTTGACGGCCGGACAGAGGAAACACAGGTTCTCATCCGCACTATCCTCGGCCGGGATGATATCATCGTGACAGACTCGAAGGCAGAGGACTTCGTACCCAACCTATGTGGTCACGGAGTCAGGCTCGACATTCTTGCACATGATAAGA
>CAVIAZ010000164.1:0-2994 GCA_963640795.1 bacterium
TTTTACCGAAGAAAATTATCTACACTTCATATAGCACAGCTATGAAAAGGCTGGAAGAAAGAAGGGGGTTTATGGTCGATATTGAAAGCTTGGAAGATATGGTGAAGGCACTCAATGTTCGGACCCGAATAGGTATGCACATAGCGATTTGTTCAAAACAAAGAAGCTTTTTTATGAAATGTGTGTAACTTTGTGTTGCATTTCGGGGTTTATAGGGTGTAAGTAAGGGCTTGTCTCTTTAAAAAGGAATTTGATTTATGAAGAAATTTGCTATTTGTTTTCTGATTATTGCTGTTCTGTGCACATCTGCATTTGCTACCACTTTACAGGTCGGTGCTACCGGAAGATTCGGTGGAAGCCTTGTGAAAGCTGAAGATTACAAAAATATAGATAACTATGACTTTGGTGCTGATGTTAGATTCAACGTCAGTCTCTTCAACCTTTCTGCCAACGTTCTTTTTGGAAAGAATAAGGGTAACTTTGTGCTTAACTCAATTGTTACTGCTAACGCTCGTTTCGACCTTAATATAGTGAACTTTGCTATCGGAGCTGGTTATGCCCTCCCGTTTGAGTTCGGTGACGGCGGTGTTCTCATTGATGGCAATCCGGCATCACAGGCATGGGATGTTTTCAAGAATTCACAGATTCTTGCACGTGCAGCAGTCGGCGTGAACCTTGGTTCTATCGACCTCAGTGTTGATTACAAGATTCCGTTCTCAACAATCGGAAAGGCAATAAAGAATGAAGATTATAAGTCATTTGAGCAGGGTAAGCTTGCTTTCTCTGTCCTTGTGAACCTTTTCTAATATTTGTGTTCTCCTCCTTTTTCCTCCACTTCGGTGGGGGATTTTTCTTGCTGCAGTATCTTGTATATAATAATGGTATGGACAATGAATATGTTGAATACGCAGTGGAGAAGACGCTCTTTCTGCTCTCTGTTGACAGCCCGACCGGTTATACGGATGAGGTTGCAGCTGTTGTTATGAGTGAATTTGAATCTCTCGGTTTTGCTGTAAGGAAGACCAATAAGGGGGGAGTTATTATCGACCTCGGGGGTGAGGATGACAGGGACGGACTCTGCATTATGGCCCATATGGACACCATCGGGGCAATAGTTAGCGAAATTAAGTCAAACGGACGTCTGAGGATGGACAAACTCGGCGGCCTTCATCCATCCGGAGTTGAGGGGGAGAATGTCCGTATCCATACACGTGACGGGAAAGTATATGAGGGTACAATCCAGATACCTGATCCCTCTGTCCACGTCAACGATGACTTTGACGGATTCAAGAGGGACTGGAGGACACTTGAGTGTGTCATTGATGAGGATGTGAAGTGTGAGGAAGATGTGAGAAGACTCGGTATTGAAGTCGGGGATCCCGTCTGTCTCTTCACAGGAGCGCATGTCACAGACTCCGGGTACATAAAGAGCAGGTTCCTTGATGACAAACTTTCAATCGGAATCCTCTTAGCCCTTGCAAAATACATCCATGACAGCAAATGCCGTCTCAAAAGACATACCTATATACATATTACAGTGTATGAAGAGGTGGGGCATGGTGCTTCATCTTCTGTCCCTGAAGGTGTTACTGAAGGTCTTTCCATCGATATGGGATGCGTCGGAAAAGGGGTGAAATGCACAGAGAGGGAAGTCTCGATATGTGCAAAGGATGCCCGGGGACCGTACAACTACCAGATGGTCGGTAAGCTCATATCTGCTGCGAAGAAAGAGGGTGCGGCATATGCTGTGGATACATACCCGCACTATTCATCAGATGTTGAGGCTGCA
Source organism: bacterium (assembly GCA_963640795.1). Lineage (GTDB taxonomy): Bacteria > Spirochaetota > Spirochaetia > Sphaerochaetales > Sphaerochaetaceae > Ornithospirochaeta. The sequence goes on from CAVIAZ010000164.1 coordinate 1,790, forward strand.
CTCTCCGGCGGGGCTGATATACGTCACGGCCTGATAGGGCCGGGTGTATTTGCCTCCCATTGCAATGAGCGCAGCCATAAGGACGGTGTGAAGAATACACTCCTTGTCCTCAAGGGATACCTTGAAATCTAGTTTCCAAGCTCTTCTCTGATCTTTCTGAGGATCCCGTGTTCTGCAAATGAGTAGTAGGCCCCTTCGGTGAATATGATGTGGTCTACTACAGGGACTCCGATGATATCACCAGCGTACATGATTCTCCTTGTTCCTTCCATGTCATGCTTGGAAGGTACGAGGATGCCGGAGGGATGGTTGTGTGCAACTATCACAAAGGAGGCCCGCTTCTTCAATGCTTCGGAGAAGATTTCCCTGGGGTGGATGAATGTCTGGTTCACAAAGCCCACAGTAGCAACTGTGGTATCGAGAAGCTCCATTGCTCCGTTGAAGCTCAGCACAATCAATGACTCCTGGTTCCTGCTTGCAAAATGTCTGACTTCCATGAAGATGTCACTATGGGTAGTGAATTGCTTAGGCTTACGGCTGTTCTTTCTTCTCCCGAGTTCAAGTGCGGCAAGGATAGTTGCCCCTTTGGCTCTTCCGACTCCCGGAATGTTCATAAGAGAGGCCAGAGGGAAACTCTGCCCCTTGTCCAGAATGGTGAGGATATCTTTACTTATCTCCTCAATTCCCCTTGTGGCATTTCCCTGTCCGAGGAGAATCATTAAAAGTTCCTGGTCTGATAGTGCCCTTACTCCCAGACGTTCCAGTTTTTCACGTGGCTCTTCGCCTTTTTTGAATTTGTAATTTGAATTGTCCATACTAATAAAGCAGAAAAATCCGGAAAAATGTCATAGTTTTTCTCAATTGTTAAGAAAATTTAACATATTAGCCATATAAACTTCGTATAATCCATGGTGTAGTCAGAAATCATAATGAGACCACATACGTCCCCTGTGAAGAGTAAAGAATTGGCTTTTATCCCAATAGAAATCCTTGAAATACCGCTACTGACTAAGACTTGATATTGAATATTTCTTTTTTAAGTCTTATAAAGTAAATTACGCTATGGGTAATTTTTATTAAGGGGGCTTAATTGGAGATTCTATACGCAGACAGTAGAGTTAAGCAAATCTGCACAGAACAGAAAGTCACGAGAAAGTTTTTTGGAGGTAATCTTGATTTGGAGAAATCCCTTTATGCAAGACTCT
>CAVIAZ010000165.1:0-2967 GCA_963640795.1 bacterium
TGGTCGCTTTCTCTGCGACATTTTCTCACAGCCCATACTTCTTCACTATGTGCTTGAGGTAATTCTCTACCTCGTACTTGGCGTCGTTGGGGACACGGCCGTAGAGGAGGACCTCCGGGATCTCTATACTGGCGGTATTCTTGCTGCGGGAGGTGAGACGGAAGGTCACACGCTGTCTCTCATCCTCAAGGTGTAGGGTCTTGATCTCGTAGCCGTTGTCCAGCCAGCATTGGCTTATACTCCCCTGTCCCGTTCTGTACCAGAACTCCTTCCTCTGGGATGTTAGGCCGAGGCTGTCCCCCATTATGTCCTCTATCTCCTTGAGTGTCAGGGTAACGGAATTCTTTGTACAGGTCCGGAAATACTCACTCAGGGCCATGTACTTCTGTCCCTGGGGCTTCTTCTCCTCGCTGAGGTCCTCCAACAGCTCCATGACGTCATTTATTGAGGAGGGTGGTATTTCACTGTCGATGTAGTCGACTGTGGAGTCTATGCACCTTGTATGAACATAGGCCATTCTCAGTGCCATACGGGCCTTGTCGGGCTCTGCCTCTATGACGGTCTTCTCCTCGTCGAAGAGAATCCTGTGGCCGCAATAGTAACAGCGTCCCTCCTGTCTCTCCCATATTGTCCTGTAGAGCCCTGTCACATTCTTCTTCTGTCTGTCCTGGGTCCGTATCTCAAGGTACTCGAGGTCTATGTAGGGATTGAATTTTGTCCTGGCCGGGAAGTAGTTTATGAGGATTGTGTCCCCGAGGGCCTTGACCATCACCTCCTTCTTGTTGGGGAGTGCATAGCGGTGTCTTCCCTTTGCATCGAGCATGAAGTATTTATCTATAACCTTCTCCCTCGGCCACTTCGGGTGTTTTGATTCAGAGAGGTCCAATAGGAGTGCATTTATGTATATGTCCATCTTCCTGAACTCGAAATCGGCCTCCCCTGTCTTATGGTAGGTGGCCCAGCCGTCTATCTTCTGGTTGATCTTCTCAATCAGGCTCTTCTGGGATCCCGTGTAATTCTCTATCGTCTCCCTCATTGTGGTCATGAAGCGTTCCATGGCTGGTGTACTTGGTTTCGTGAAGACCTGTCCATTACGCTTGAAGTAGGTTCTGGACATAAAGTCGAAGGTTTCGTTTATGTTGACTATCCTGCACTTCTCTATTGAGAGCTCGAGTCCCCTTTCATTGAGAAAATCTGCAACTATATCTCTTATCCTCTGTGCTGTCTCCCTTGTCCTCGCTGTAAAGAGCACATCGTCTGCATACCTCACCATATTGCCGTTTGCATAGTCTATCTCCCCGCCCTCGGGATAGAGACGGGAGTAGACGTAGTCCTGCATCCCGTCGAGGGTCATATTGGCGATTATCGGGGAGATGGAGCACCCTATTCCGACTCCCGTATCCATGGGGAACATCTCTCCCCCGAAGACATATCCTGCCTCCAGAAACTGCTTGAGCACGTATTGTGACATCGGGATGTTCTTCATAATCCAGTCGTGGCTTATGTTCTCGTAGCATTTCCTTATGTCTCCGATAAAGACCCACTCGGGAGCATTCTCTCCCGAGAGAGAGTTCTTTATGTGTTCGTTCATGTCGAAGGTGGAGCGTCCCTTACGGTAGGCGTAGGACTTCCTGTCTCCCCATGATTCTGCTATCGGGTCAAGTGCAAATGCATAGAGGCATTGCATTGCGTGGTCGTAGTACGTCTCTATGTGGATTCTCCTCTGCTTCCCGTTCTTGGACTTTACAAGGAGGAGCCTTGACGGCATTGCCTTATAGCCCTTACTTGTAAGGGAGAGTGCCGCAGACATCTTCTCATGGGGTGTCTTCCACTTTATCATATCGACTCCGGCGCCGGGACTGGATGCACAGACATGTCTCACGGCAAGAAGCTTTGCATCTATCGAGTAGACTATCCTCTTCTGCCACTTCTCTATGCGGTCGGGGTCCCTGGAGTAAGCAGACTTTGCTAGTGCCATCTGCATCGCCTCAAGGTGCTTTTCTGCTGCATTCCAGTCGATACTTTCCCATAGTGAGGTCATATCGGTACGCTTGACGTAGTCCATAGGGACACCGTTGGCCTCATACCTTAAAAGGTCGTCGTATGTGTAGGAGAGCTGGAAGAGGCCGAAGGTGTCCTTTGTCTGCGGCTTCTTTATTCCCGTATCGAGATCAAGGACTATCGGACAATGGTCCGAGCCGTAGACCTCGGTAAGCATTGTTGACTCCATGACCTTGCTCCTGAGTTTCTCGCTGACAAGGAAATAGTCGAGTCTCCATCCCTTGTTCTCACGTCTCTTGAAGAGCCTGTTTGACCACCATGTGTACTTCCCCTCCTCATCGGGGTGCTTCAGGCGGTACGTGTCAACGTAGCCTGTGTTGATTATCGCCTCAAGGCTCTCCCGCTCATCTGAGACAAAGCCCTCCGCATTCTTCTGTACCCATTTGTTCTCCTGGTATATGTCCCTGTCCGATACTGTGACATTGAAGTCTCCGCACATTACCACAGGTTTCTGGTACCTCAGCTGCATGAGGTACTGGATTATCAGAAAGTCCCACATCGCACGGTAGTCACACCGCTTCTCCGAGTGCTGGGAGTTCGGAAAATAGGTGTTCACAAAGAAGAAGTCCTCAAACTCAAGTGTTATCAGTCTCCCCTCCGTATCGAAATCGGGAACTCCCATTGTGTATGTTACATTGAGTGGCTTTCTCTTTGTAAGGCACAGTGTCCCGGAGTACCCCTTCCTCTTTGTGCAGAAGGACCAGTAGGCATGGTAGCCCGCCTTCTCTATCATCGGGATTACCTCATCTGTCTTTGTCTCCTGGAAGGCATAGATATCGGCCTTGTACCTGTCAAGGAAGTCCGATAGTCCGTGGCTCCACGACGCCCTGATGCCGTTTACGTTCCATGATATGATTCTCATTGTTTCCCGCTCTCCTCTCCACTTCATTCTAACAGAGGTTTATT
>CAVIAZ010000166.1:0-2950 GCA_963640795.1 bacterium
TGGACGAATTTCATATCTACAACCCGAAAGCAGTAGTGAGTGTGATGCTGAGCGGAAAGTTCAAGAGCTATTGGTCAGATACTGCCAACAGTGATCTTGTCCTACCTTTAATCAACATGGACTATGCCGGACTGAAGAAGGATGTGATTGAGATGGTCTCCGGGGGAGAGGTTCCGGTAAACCCGAAAACATTCAAGAATGATGTAATCAGCATATCAAGCAGGGACAACGTATTGACATATCTTATTCATCTCGGGTACCTCGGCTATGACGAAGAGGAAGGCACGGCTTTTATCCCGAACGAGGAAATAAGGGAAGAGATGGGTTATGCTGTGGAAAACAGTGAGTGGGATGAAATGGTGTCCTTTTCAAAAGAATCAAAGATAATTCTTGATGCAACACGGGAGCAAGACGGGGATGTGGTGGCTTCTGGAATAGAAAAGATACACGATGAGTATGTTTCTGCTTTGGAGTACAACGATGAGAATTCCCTCTCCTGTGTTCTTGTCCTTGCATACTTGGCTTCACGGCAATATTACTTCAAGCCCATAAGAGAGCTCCCGGCAGGTAAAGGATTTGCGGACCTTGTATATATCCCGAAGCCGAAACATAAGGGAAATTATCCTGCACTTGTTGTTGAGCTTAAGTGGAATAAGGATGTTGAGAGTGCCATCGATCAGATAAGGGAGAAGAAGTATCCAGACTCCATCAAAGAGTACACGGACAACATCCTCCTTGTGGGAATCAACTACGACAAGAAGACGAAGAAGCACGAGTGCAGGATAGAGAAGCTCTGAGGTATAAGCCAAGGAAATTTAGCTACACTCAGTCTAAGCGTGTAGCCGGTTCATAGTATTTCTCTCAGAGCTCGGTAGTCTCTTTTATGTAATCCTTCTTTCTCTCCAGGAGGGCTTTCATGTGAGGGGTGGCTATGTGTTTCTGCTGGCACTCCCTGCCTTTATTCTTTGACTGTATGATGCTTTTGGTACTGGCAGAGGGCCTCAGCTATGCCAGACTGAACGAAGTATCTTGATATTATATAAGAAGATAGTATTCAAGAAAGCAAGTAACAAGGCTTCTTTAGTTAAAATCCTTATGATTTCATCAAAATTTCAAAGGAAAATTAAAGATATGATTAAAATTAGAAAGAAAAATTAAAGAAAAAATAATAATTGACGTATATCAAAAGTGGATTTACGCTTATTGCATAATCAAAAGGAGATTATCATGTACGAACTTAATACATTTATGGCAGAGCTCGAAAGGAAGAACCCTGCACAGCCAGAATTCATCCAGGCTGCAAAAGAAGTTATCGAATCAGTTATCGATACAGTAAATTCAAACCCACTGTATCTGAAGAACAAGATTCTTGACAGAATCGTTGAACCTGACAGGGTCATCGAATTCAAGGTCGAATGGGAAGATGACAACCATGAACTCCAGGTCAACAGGGGTTACAGGGTACAGTTCAATAACGCAATCGGACCTTACAAGGGCGGATTGAGATTCCACGCAAACGTAACACTTGGAACACTTAAGTTCCTCGGCTTTGAGCAGATTTTCAAGAACTCCCTCACAACACTCCCGATGGGTGGCGGTAAGGGTGGTTCAGACTTCTCTCCAAAGGGAAAGAGTGATGCTGAAATCATGAGATTCTGCCGTTCCTTCATGACTGAACTCCAGAAGTATATCGGACCCGATACTGACGTCCCGGCAGGTGACCTTGGTGTAGGCGGAAGGGAAATCGGATTCATGTACGGACAGTACAAGAGACTCAGAGACGAGAATACCGGCGTCCTCACAGGAAAGGGATGGGGATGGGGCGGATCTCTCATCAGACCAGAAGCAACAGGATTCGGAACAATGTACTTTGCTAATGAGATGCTCAAAGAACATGGCGACTCATTCGAAGGAAAGAGAATTGCTATCTCCGGTTTCGGTAACGTAGCATGGGGAGCTGTTACAAAGGCAACTGAGCTCGGTGCCAAGGTAGTTACCATCTCCGGCCCGGACGGATACGTTCTCGATGAAGAAGGAATCAACACACCTGAAAAGATTGCTTACATGCTCGAACTCAGAGCTTCCAATAACGACATCGTTGCTCCATACGCAGAGAAGTTCGGAGCTAAGTTCATCCCTGGCAGAAAGCCTTGGGAGGTCAAAGTTGACATGGCATTCCCGTGTGCACTCCAGAACGAACTCAGAGGAGAAGATGCCGAGATGCTCATTAAGAACGGCGTCAAGTATGTTATAGAGACAAGTAACATGGGTTGCAGTCCTGAGGCTATCCAGGCATTCCAGAAGGCAAGAATCCCATTCGCACCTGGAAAGGCTGCTAATGCTGGTGGTGTTGCTGTTTCCGGTCTTGAAATGAGCCAGAACGCTATGCACCTTAACTGGGACGCAAAGGAAGTGGATGAGAAACTCCATGGAATCATGAGAAACATCCATGCCTCCTGCGTAAGAGAAGGAAAGTGTGCTGACGGCTACATCGACTATGTAAAAGGTGCAAACATCGCAGGCTTCAAGAAGGTCGCTGATGCTATGTGCCAGCAGGGATATTAATAGTAATACCTTGAGATAGATTATCAACTTTCATACAAGCTTTTGCCCGGGGATTCCCGGGCATTTCTTATTCGCTGAAATCGTATGCTGCATAAAGACCGGGGGAGGAATCTTCGAGACCAGGAGGATTCTATCCAGCAAACATAATTTTCATAAAAATGGAAGTCGTATCTTGAATCTGGATTTAAATCAGCAACTGGCGATTTAAAGCTACACTCGAAGTTACCAGAGGATTACGTAGCACTGTCTTCTACCCGCCTAGAGCTAATCTCCTTTTGTCTCAGTGGTCTTAAAAGAAGTTATTTCTGTATTCTGTCCGAGAGGACAACTTCGGCACTCTTCTCGCTGAAGCGTACGGCGTAACACATGATGAGGTTGTACTGTG
>CAVIAZ010000167.1:0-2945 GCA_963640795.1 bacterium
AGTGATTCTTGTTTGAAGACGAGCAGAAATAATTGCTGACAAGCATCCTTTCCTCTGATACTCTATCCTTGTGGCTATACCACACAAAGGAGACTGTATGAAAGAATCAACAAAGAAATCCTTCCTCTTACTCGGTATTCTGCTTCTTGTCATTTTCTCCTGTCTGATTGCTGCCAACAAGATTCAGACAGGTAACGGCAGGATCAATGTGACAGAGGGATGGATTGAGACAGATGTCGGAAATCTCAAATACAAGCTGTATTCTCCCGTCTCAGCAACAGAGAGCAATAAGGCACCGGGAGTTCTGCTGCTTCACGGCTATCAGAATGACCATGAGACATGTGCCTACTACGCCATTGAACTTGCCAGGCGCGGGTGTGTAGTCCTCGCTCTTGACGAGTACGGCCACGGGAGCACGACGGCAGGGCTCGTGAACAGGGGATATGTCAACCACAAGGTTACTGTCAACTACGGAGAGGACAGCGAGGAAGCCGGAACATATAAGGTTATTGGTGGTCAGACAAGGTACAAGGTCATGATGAACTTCTCCAATCTCAGTTTCTTTGATGAGCATTATTCAGCTGACAGTGACGGGAACTCCATCAAAGACAGTTCATCCGGTGGTAACTATGCCTATGCACTTCTCTCTGCAATGGATAATGTTGATTCATCCCGTCTCGTAGTCTCCGGACACTCTATGGGAACATGGTCAAGCTGGTCTGTTGCCGCTGCCTTCTCCGGGACTGATATTGCCCCGAAGGCTGTTGTCCTCCAATGCGGAGAACTCTTCAGAAAGAGTGTATATGATTCAAATAAGATAACATTCAACAATGTCCTTCTTCTCCAGGCTAAGTGGGATGAGTTCAGCTATTTCAGGGATTACAGGAATGTTGTTGATGATACTCTCCTCAAAAGTGACCTCAGAACCGAGTTCCTCGGTACCACCAGCGATAATGCCCAGTGGAACACAACATACGGTTCTTTCAGCGATGGAAGTGCAAGGCGTATCGAACTATTATACACCAACCACCGTCTCACCACCCATAACAGCCATGGCCTCAGTACGGCAATTGAGTGGATAGACAGTGCTGTCGGACTCGGGACGTCCCTCTCTTCTGGGAACCATATAGCAATGTGGAAGGAAATCCTGGTGCTTGTTGCGATGCTTTCTGCTGTCTTCAGCACACTTCCTTTGATGAATATCCTCCTTGAGACTCCTTTCTTCAGGAGTATAAGGATGCCGCTTCCGCCTGAGGAGAGTGTGAAGTCTAACGGAAAGTGGTGGAAGGGTGCAATAATCACAATGCTCATTGCCGCCTCCACTTATCCCTTCATGACACAGCTCGGCCACGGACTCTTACCTCTTCCGGAGAACATCTTCAGGATGACAATCGGGAACGGATTTCTGTCGTGGTATCTTCTTCTGATTCTCATCATGCTCCTGACAAGTATTATCAGTATAAGGAAGAACAGGAAGAGAGGAGTGGGGAATACCCTTTATACAATGGGACTCGGTACTGAGAAAAATCCGGACAGGATCGGGTGGGGACTCCTGGGTAAGTGTGCCCTCCTTGTCCTTTCTCTTGTTCTCTATGTCTACATACTTCTCATTATTGCCGAGAATGCATTCCTCCTGGACTTCAGGTTCATATGGCCGTTCTTCCGCCTCTTCAGCTGGGCACGCTTTGGCCAGTTCTGTGTATATCTTCCGGTCTTTGCTCTTTTCTTCATTCTCAACAACAGCAAGATCATGGCTTCCTCAAGATGCAAGGCAACCTATATAAAGGGAGCTGGAGGCTTCTGGGGGTCATGGTGGAGGAATGCCCTCATGATGGTGGGAGGAATTCTCATAATCGTACTCATCGAATACATACCGTTCTTCATGAACATCGCTCCGGGTGCGGATCTTCTTTTCGGCTCCACGTTCGGAGGACCATTCATGTCACTCCTGATTCTCTTTGCTCCGCAGGTATTGGTATTCAGCATTATCGGGACATACGCTTACCGAAAGACAGGCTCTGTCTATACGGGGGCACTTCTCATAGCAACCATGGCAACTTGGATAGTGACAGGCGGATCCTCGATGTTATGATACAGGGACCGGGCAACCGGTCCTTATTTCTTCAGGTGTTCGGTAAGGTATTCTGATGCACTTCCGAGAAGGCTTAGGAGGCACCTCTCTGCCTCAGTAGCGTCTCCGTTGACAATGGCGGATGTCAGTTTCCTGAATTTCGGGAGGCTCTTTTCTGCTTCGTCACTGTCCTTGTAGTGTTCAGATATTAAATTCCGTATCATATTGCAGAAACTCTGGAACACAAGAGTGTAGGCAGTGTTCTCGCTGAGGTCGGCTAGACACCTGTGGTATTGGTAGACAGCCTCCACCCTGTCAGAGGAGGAGAATATATTCTCTGTTGCTTCCTCAAGAAGTCTCTTCTTCTCATCATCAGGATTGAGACAGATAAGTCTCACGCATTCTTTCTCGATAAGGATTCTAAGGTCCATGAAGTCTGAAAATATATTGCTGTCGAATGCTGCAGAGTCATAGTTCATGATGGCTGCAAGGGTCTCGGGAGTCACATTCTTCCCGTACTCGCTGACGAATGTCCCCTTCCTGGGAACTATCCTCAGAAATCCCATCCTCTCAAGGTCAAGTATTCCCTGGTTGACAGACCCGCGGCTTATTCCCGCCTCCTTTGCCAGTTCCCTCTCGGAGGGGAGTCTCTCTCCCGGCTTGAGGGATCCGGAGAGAATCCTTGATTTTATTTCCTCTATGAAGCTACCTTTGAGACTCTCTGCCATCATGTCCTCTTAATTCATCATCAATTCTAGGTTATACCACACATTTAGGCAAGTCTGGTACATTAAAATATGACCACAGAATCATTTTAACTTTTTCTTGCAAAAAGAATTATCTAAGTTACACTATTTGTGGTTATACCACAAAA
>CAVIAZ010000168.1:0-2930 GCA_963640795.1 bacterium
CTGGATGAGTTAGAGGTGAACAATGACTGAAAACGCAAAACAATTTTGTCCAGAGAGAGTTCTTACAAACAAGAAGAAAATAGAAGCAGAGGGCGGATACTCATGGCACAGAGAATTAGATAATGCAAAATCTTTGTCTGAAGTAATCGATGGATTGGTTTATGTATGCTTTAGACACGGCCTTGATGTCCGAAGAAGAGGATCATCCCTTTTAATCCAAGGGGAGAGAGTTGACTCCAAAGACATTAACAGCGTGGTGGTCACTGACTTCATCTGCATGGTAGAGAGAAGGGATTTTAAAGTATGGACAATCGGAGAAGCTGATAAGGTTATTAAGGCAAGAAAGCTAATCAAAGACAAATGGGCTTCATTCAGATAACACTAAAGGAGAAAATTTATGAAAGACAAGGCAACAAGAGATCAGATAAGAGCATTACTCAAGTCCATTGAAGACTTGCAGAATTTGAGAATTAGGCTTGATAACAGACTCAAGAAGAAGGCTGACGGGTTCACGGATCAGGCCGTAGTTAATGACACAAACATAACCGAGGATGCAATGATGACTAACATTGACCTCCGGGACGACATCAGGGAAACAGAAGACAAGTATACAAAGCAACTTGAAGCCCTAGTGAAGACCACAGATGAATGGAAACTCTTCTTAAAGGATGTGAAGGGAGTCGGGCCAAAAGTGGCAGCAGTCCTTATATCGGAAATTGACCCTTATAAGGCCGAAACAGTCTCGAAAATCTGGCAGTACGCCGGCCTTAACGCCGGGATGGTTTTAGGTAAAACCAAGGACGGAGTGACGGGTGATATGATAAGGGGAGACAAGCCTACTTCCGGCTACCTTCTCCCTTACAACAAGTTCCTTAAGTCGTTCCTTCTCGGAGTGCTTGGAGATTCTTTCCTCCGTGGCAAGAATCCGAAGTACACAAAGATCTACTACGATAGCAAGAACTATTACAGCACCCGTCCCGACTGGAAAGGGCAGAGCAATAACCATATCCACAGAGCGAGCGTAAGGAAGATGGTAAAGATATTCCTCCAGGACTACTACGTGTTCATCAGAGGTTTGTACGGCCTTGAGGTAAGAGCGCCATATTGCGAAGAGAAAATGGGAGTTAAGCACCATTACTACGGAGAAAGTGCACATGAACAGAATTGAATTATTTAACGACTCTTTCCAGAACTGGAAGACTCACCAGATACCATGTGCACAGCTTATTCTTACAGATCTTCCTTATCAACTCGGTGATAGAATGTATGGCTCTAATCCGGTATGGTATGAAGGTGGAGACAACTCAAACGGAGAAAGCAAATACGCTCATAAGTCGGCATTCGATACGGACGACAAAAGGGGATTCAGAATCCCCGAATTCTTCCATTTCTGCTCAAAACTATTAAAGCCAGAGCCGAAAGGGACGAAGGAAGCCGGATGCATGATTTTGTTTTGTGCTTTGGAACAGTTTGACGAACTCAAGCACTATGCAAAAGAATATGGATTTCCAAACTCGATACCTTTTATTTTTCGTAAAAAATATTCGGCACAGGTATTGAAGGCAAATATGCGACCAGTCGGAAATTATGAATGTGCCTTACTGTTCTATCGGGACAAACTCCCGAAGTTCAGAAACGAAGGAAGGATGGTATTTCAAAACATGGATTGGATTGAGGATAAGAGGAAATATCCGAAGATTCACCCGACACAGAAACCAGTGGCACTATTGGAATTCCTGATAAAGACGTTTACTGATGTTGATGATGTCGTTATCGACTGTTGCGCCGGCTCGGGGACTACTCTTCTGGCAGCAGGGAACTTGAACCGAAAGGCATACGGCTTTGAGATAAAAAAAGAGTTCGTCTCTGGCTTTTATAGTGAACTCTATCCTTTAATCTCAACAGATCTCTTCTCGTTACAAGAGAAGAAAGAAAAAGACGAAAAAGTAAGGCAATTATATTTCTTATAATTCCCGAGCATGTTATACTCTAGTTAAGCCCACGGAGAATTCCCCCTCCCTTTCTCCATTGTAAAGCGTGTCATGTGAAAAAAGAAAACCTCATTTTGAGTAAGCGTGTCCTGTCTTTCATAGACTGACTTTTTTAAAACCTCCTTTTTGTAAAGCCAGAAGTAAAGCGAGTCTTGTTCGAGGAGTAATCCCGAGTAAATTAAGCGTGTCAGGTTCACAGATAAACCCCATCCGTAGGAGCGAGCCAGGATTAAGAAGTAGCCCAATTTCTAACTAAGCGAATTATTAAGGAGAGTTTAATTTAATGAGAGACAGAAACACTTGTAACTACTGTATTTACTGTATTTACTTTGCTCCTGAATACCATTGCCGGTACAAGGGAGAGGATTACATGGTAGAGAAGAATAATCCGAAGTGCGAGGATTATGTCGAAGCCGAAAGAACAGCCATTCAGAACAAGCCGTTCTCGATACCGAGGAGGATGAAATGGTAACACAAGAAACCAAGAGAGAGATAGACAAATTGCTTGTGAGAGAGATTCGGGTAAACTCTGATTCGCTTCTGTCTGAAGTGGTTTCAATTCGGAGTGCTTTATGCCTGGCCTTGCCAGATAGAAGAAATGAAATAGTGGATGCCTTCTCTTCTCTTCTCTATTCAACTAGGGACTTGAACGAGAAGATAAAGAGGTATGAGAGGAGAGTATAAGGGAAAGTTTAGTCTTTCCCTCTTTTTATAACAAAATTGCCAACAAATTTCCAAATAGTGCCCAAATACCCCTAAAAACTATAATTAAATCGACAAAATGCGTTTCTAAAGGCATTTTCCCCATGAAAGAAAGGTCGGGCGCGTGGCCTCTGATTAGGTGATTCGTCCCTCTTGGAAGTACCTTCCCCCGGGGGTAGAATCAGGGGTGGTGAGGGAAGTTACAAAGTTACATCCATATATAGGGCCTTGTAACTC
>CAVIAZ010000169.1:0-2915 GCA_963640795.1 bacterium
CCATGAGCCTTGGGTTCAATGCATACCAGGAAGAGCGTCCGCTTTCTTCTGATTTTAAGAGAAGGTTCTTTTCGCATAAATGAGAGAGATCTCTTGTTGCTGTAGCTGACTGACACTTATTCATTTTACACCATTTGGCAGGAGTAAGCTTACCTTTGAAAGAACCTGAAGCAAGCTTATAGAGCATCGATATCTCCCGGGAATTATACTCGGCAGGCGACAGGGAAGCCATAAAACCAGCTAATCTGATTTTGTCCCGGCAAACTTTCTCTGTCTTCTTGATTCCTTCTGTCGTTATATCGAGAAACCACGAGACATAGTCTGTTGCGTCCATTGTGGATGAGTGCTGGAATGTATAGAGCTGGCTGTAGTATTCCTGCTTTCTCTTCTGTATCTGGGTTGATGAACTATAGTATTCAGATATACTCTCTTCTCTTAATATCGCATCCCCCAACAGTCGTGATATCCTGCCGTTCCCGTCATCAAAAGGATGAATGGTAACGAACCATAGAGAGGCAAGAGCACTTTTTACAATCAAAGGATATGTGTCGCCTTCACTGTTAATCCAGGAAATGAGACGAGCCATATTTTCCTTCACTCTCTCCGGAGGAACTGCTTCATACATAACTTCCTCTTCCATCTTTCCACTGAAACGCATGACGGCAACACTCTTCTCTCGATATTTTCCGATATTCATTCCCTTTATGCTCTTCTGTGAATACTCAAAGAGTTTTTTATGCCAGGAGAGGATTGTCTCCTCTGTAATTTGAGTTTCGGTATTGTGAACAGAGAGGGCAAGAGAAGCAAGTGCTTCCGAATTCTTATCAGATTTGTATCTGTCACATTCAATATTCAATGCCCTCAGTATTGAAGAGTAGACAGAATCATATGATACAGAAATTCCCTCTATCTCATTGCTCGATACGATTCCTGATGCCAGGATATCGGAAAAGAGTTCCTTTTGAGCATTGAGAGAGAGGAGACTGAATATCTGGTCGGTACGTCCCTTCTCGTAAATGTACTCCTGGTATTTCTTCTCCAGTCTGTTCATATCGACAAAGAATGCTGGCCAGTTACTGCTTTCCCATATATAACTCATGTATTCCTACCTCAATCAAAATTGATTAGAATTTGTCAATTTATCTACTATCTCATCAATTTTGATTAGTTTAAGACATAAATAATTCTATTTCAATCTTTTCTGATGAGAATATAAGGTGGTTAAACAGGATCTTCGAATTTACTGCAGTTTTGCAAATCTGCTAATTGGAGAATGTTCACCTTAAGCGGTTAGAGCTTCCAAACTTCCAACACAGGATTTTCAGGCTAAAACAATGGATTTTGGGTATATTTTAGCCTAAAAATCATTATTTTCTGGCTAAAACATTTGATTTATTGTATATTTTAGCTGAAAATCATGCTAAGGAGAACAAGATGGATATAATAGGAAGGGATAGAGAGATAAGCAAACTGGATGATGCATTGAAATCTAAGCGTTCCGAATTTATTGCTGTATATGGAAGGCGCAGAGTTGGTAAGACCTACCTCGTGAGAGAATTATTGAAAGAACACTTCACCTTCTATTGTTCCGGTAAGGAGAATGTGACAAAGAGTATCCAGCTGTTATCTTTTCGTGATGCTTTGCAGAACTATGGCCTTGATGAGTGTCCAAAGCTTCAAAACTGGATAGAAGCATTCTCGATGCTCAAGAAACTTGTCGATAAATCAAATGAAGAAAAGAAGGTTATCTTCATTGATGAAATAGCCTGGATGGACAACCAGAAATCTGAGTTTTTGTCAGGACTGGAAGGTTTTTGGAATGAGTGGGCATCAATGCGTGATGATATCCTACTAATTATCTGTGCCTCTTCTACGTCGTGGATCATCAAGAAGGTCTTTCATAATAGGGGTGGACTCTATAACCGACTGACTGGCAAAATAAAGCTAGAACAGTTCACCTTACATGAGTGTGAGGAGTATACAGAAAGATATAATCTTGGATTTTCAAGAGATCAAATCCTCTCTTTATACATGGTCATAGGAGGTGTTGCAGCTTATTGGGCAAGTCTGAGAAAAGGACTTTCCGTCAATCAGAATATTGAAGAATTATTCTTCAGCAAAGATGCTCTACTTAAAGGGGAATTCAAGTCCCTATACAGCTCTCTCTTTAAGAACCCAGAGCCATACATGAAGATTGTGAATGCTCTGGGAACAAGAAGTATAGGGTTATCAAAAACGGAGATAGCACACGAAACGAGACTTTCAAACAACGACACTTTAGGGAATATGCTAGATGAACTGGTTGAATCTGGTCTTCTCTATGAATATCTTCCTCTTGGAAAGAGAAAGAACGGGAGAATATATAAGGTAATAGATTCATTCTCTCTATTCTATTTTCAATTCATCAAGAATTGCCTGGGTAATCCTGCCTGGATGAAGATTTCGACATCGTCTGAATACAGAGCATGGTGTGGAATATCTTATGAACGAATAGTCTTGCTTCACATAAATCAGGTCAAACGTAAGCTTGGAATACAGGGAGTAGAGACTGAATGTTATTGTTGGTTTTCTGATAACAGTAAACTCCAGGAGGGAGAAAAAGGTGCTCAAATAGACCTTCTGATTGACAGGGCCGACAATCTAATCAACATTGTTGAGGTCAAGTGGACAGAAGATGGCTCCAGGTATTCAATGACCAGAGAAGTAAAAGAGAACTTGCTCAATAAGAAAAAGGTTCTTCTTGAACAGACACGTACCAGGAAGAGCATTAATTTCACGCTGGTTACGGTATCCGGATACAATACAAACAGCTACTCGGAAATTATCCAGAGTGATATCACCCTGGACGACCTCTTTTGACAAAAGTCCCCCTTCCTTAAATGACAAATGCCACGACCTGAGCCGTGGCATATATT
>CAVIAZ010000170.1:0-2907 GCA_963640795.1 bacterium
GATTTTGCCATCTGCTTAGAGCTATAAAGACTCTCAATCCAACCCCTGCCAGTTACGACGAAAGAAACGGAATTATATGCCTACTTGTCCTGTTTTTTCTTCTTTTTACCGATAATCAAATAGGCAACGGTGCATATTAATGCAGAGAGTATCGAGCCCGATACTGTCGCAAGTCCGACAGGTAGGAGATTATCGGGATAGAGGGAGGAAAGAAGATAGACTCCGGGAATCCTTACAAGAACTATCGCTATTATGTTGTGTATGAATGATATTCCGGAGAGTCCGAGAGCACAGAAGTAACCGCTGAAGGAGAAGTGGATACCGGCAAAGATTGTATCGAGAACATATCCCTTGAGGTATTGTGTCCCGCTCCTGATAACAGCTTCATCAGAAGTGAAGAGACCGACCACCCATGGTGCGATGAACTGTATGATCACAGAAACCACAACACCGAAGGTAACTGCTATGACAAGAGCCCAATAGAGAGTCTCCTTCGCCCTGTCATCCTTCCCCGCACCAAGGTTCTGTGAAGCCAAAGCAGACACAGAAGAGAGCATCGATGACGGTACAAGAAAGAGAAAAGATATGACCTTCTCGACAATGCCCACTGCCGCGGCATCTGTCAGGCCCCGCCTGTTCATGATTATTGTGATGACAATGAATGCAACCTGGATAAGACCGTCCTGCATTGCTATCGGGAACCCGACTTTCATGATAGGAGAGATTGTCTCCTTCTCCAGTTTAAGGTCCTCTCTCCTGACCTTAAGTCCGGTACGGCTCTTCTTAAGGTGGATAAGTGCAATTACAACACTCAATGCCTGTGAAATCACAGTACCAAGGGCAGCTCCCATCGGTCCCAGTCCCATAGGCCCCATGAAGATAATATCGAGGAGGATGTTTGCTATGCATGCGACAAGGACAAAGTAGAAAGGAGTCTTGCTGTCTCCAAGGCCACGATATATGCTACTGAGAACATTATATGCTGTGATAAACGGAATGCCGAGAAAGCATACCACAAGGTATCTTTTAGTGCCTTCCACAGCCTCCAGAGGAGTCGACATTACAGAAACAACAGCATCCGTCAACAGCGTCAGGATAAGAGTCATCAATACTCCGACTATCGTAAAGATGACTATCGTTCCACCGATGTCTTTTCCTGCCTTTTCCGGGTCCTTTGCCCCTATGGCATGTGAAATGGCAACTGTACTTCCCATAGAAAGGCCGACTATCATAACAGTCAGCATGTGCATGACCTGGCTTCCGACAGATACTGCCGTAGTGCTTGCAACACCCTCAAATCTGCCGATAATCACCAGGTCTGCCATACCATAAAGAGTCTGCAGAAAGTAAGAGGCAAGAAAGGGAATGGAAAACCTCACCAGGTTGCCCAACACTTTCCCCTGAGTTAGATCCCGTTCCATTATTAATTACTCCCCTTTATTTTGCCCGCATTGACCAGATAGATATAGGCAAAGATACATATGACAGCAGAGAGAAGCGATCCGCTTGCGGAGGCCAGACCTACTGGATAGAGATCAATGGGATAGAGAAGGGAGAGAAAATAGACTCCCGGTATTCTCATGAAGACTATGGAAATTATGTTGTGCCCAGAGGAGAGACCGGCCATACCAAGAGCCGTGAAGTAGCCACTGAAGACATAATGTATGCCGGAAAATACTGTCTCGTAGACATATCCCCTGAGGTAGTCAGCTCCGCCATTGATAACGGCCCCATCATGTGTGAAGAATGAAACCAGGTCCTGTGCTGTCAGCTGTATTATGAAAGAGACGACAAGGCCGAAAACAACCGATACAGCAAGGGCAGAATATAGAATCTGGCGGGACCTTTTCTCATCCCCGCATTCAGAACAGAGCACTGTGACAGCAGAGTGAATTGATGAGGGAACAAGAATCAGAAGAGAGATTATCTTCTCAACTATTCCCGCTGCTGCCGCATCCGTGAGGCCGCGTCTGTTCATAATCATAACGATTAGAAGAAATGCTACCTGTATAAGGCCGTCATGGGAAGCTATCGGGGCACCGGCCTGCATTATCTCATCAGTAACTGATTTCTCAAGAGAGAGATCACTTCGTCTGATGGTGAGCCATGTTCTTGAGAAGGCAAGATAGAGAAGAGCGATGATGACACTGACAGCCTGGGAGAGTACAGTACCCAGAGCCGCTCCCGTTGCCCCCATATGCATTCTCCCCATGAATATGATATCGAGGACGATATTAGCCACTGTTGCAATCAGGACAAACCATACAGGAGTTCTGCTCTTTCCCATTCCCGTATAAATGCTACTGATAACATTGAATGCCACAATGAAAGGAAGGCCCAGGAAACACAGTCTTAGGTACGCTTCCGTTCCACTGACAGCCTCGTCGGGAGTACACATCAGAAGAACAATGAAGTCTGTAAACAGAAGAGAAAGAAGCGTCAATGCTGCAGCAATGATTGAAAAGAAGATAATTGCAGAGCCCAGCTTTCTCTCCGCCTCCCTTCTGTCATTTTTCCTGAGAGCCGATGAGACAATACCGGAACACCCCATTGCAAGCCCTACAATGATGACTGTCAGCATGTGCATGACCTGGCTTCCTATAGCCACGGCCGCAGTGCTCTCCACTCCTTCGTATCTCCCGATTATGACAAGGTCTGCCATGCCGTAGAGAGTCTGCAGGAAGGATGTTGCTAAAAATGGTAATGAGTATTTGATTAAACTTCTTAATACTCCCGGTTTTGCTGCTTCTTTTTCCATCTTCTGTCCGTGAAATTTTTAGCAGAAAACAGTGAAAAAGAAAAGACAAGAGGTATCACCCGAGGAAAGTCGGCTCCTTGGTCTTGTCTATCACCTCTTCCTTCCACTCGGTAATCTGTCTCGTCTCGGAGGAGAAGTTCATCCCGATG
>CAVIAZ010000171.1:0-2876 GCA_963640795.1 bacterium
AAGGTGGAGTATTACGGGGATGATTATGGGTTTACTGTCAGGTTCTACCGTTATTCCGGAAATGATTCTGCTTTGATAGAACAAGCTGATGGACAAGCTAGTGGACAACCTAGTGGACAACCTGATGGACAACCTGATGGACAACCTAGTGGACAAGCTAACGGACAAGCTAATGGACAAGCTAATGGACAACCTAGTGGACAACCTGATGGACAAGCTAACGGACAAGCTAACGGACAAGCTAACGGACAAGCTAACGGACAAGCTAACGGACAAGCTAACGGACAAGCTAACGGACAAGCTAACGGACAAGCTAGTGGACAAGCTAGTGGACAAGCTAGTGGACAAGCTAGTGGACAAGCTGATGGACAACCTAGTGAACAAGCTGTTATTGAGTTCTGTTCTGTTCCAAGGACAATGAAGGAAATTCAGACATTGACTGGTTTCAGAAACCGCAAAACTGCCACGAGGTATGTAAAGGCACTCCTGGAGAGCGGGAGACTTGTAAAGACCTATCCCGATTCTCCGAACCATCCGGGGCAGAAGTATGTCAGAGTTCCAGGAAAAGGGGATGCCGGGCAAAACTTGTAGATTATGTATATTTCTTGATTAAAAACTTGCAACTTAAATAGTTCATGCTGACAATATCATCATGAAGCTTATTTATGTAGTAGAAGACCATGAAGTCATAAGAAACGGTGTCGTCCAATATCTGTCCCTCTCCGGGTATGAAGCAGAGGGCTTCAAATCGATAGCTGAGGCAAGGACTGCCTTTCAGAAGAAAATGCCGGATCTCCTTATCCAGGATGTCATGCTTCCGGATGGTGACGGATTTGCCTTTGTAAAGGAGATGAAGGAGAAGAATGACCATCTTCCGGTTATCTTCCTAACAGCAAGAGTTGATGAGAGTGACAGGATTCTGGGATTCGAACTCGGTGCCGATGATTACATAACAAAGCCGTTCAGCCCAAAGGAACTTGTTCTTCGTATCCAGGCACTCTTCAGAAGACTTGATGAAGGCTCCGGCACTTCAAAAAACAAGTACAGCTACATAGACGGAGAGAATACTCTCTACATTGATGAGGATATACACGAGATAAGAGTCAATGATGTTCCAATCAACCTTACTGCTGCAGAGTGGAGGATAGTGCTCTATCTTGTGTCGAATGAGCCCAACCTTATTACAAGGGCCCAGATACTTGAAGAGTGCTTCGATTATTCATTTGAAAGCTATGAACGTGTCGTCGACACCCATATTAAGAATATAAGAACGAAACTCCGCCCGGGAAACTGGATTGATACAGTCCGCGGTTACGGTTACCGGTTCTCTGGAAAGAAGGCTTAATGCACAGACAGCTGGCTAGATTATTCTTTGCAATCGCCTTCATCCTGATTGCAATTACCCTGATACAGGTTGCATGTATAACAGTATTCTCCAAAAGACTGATTTATACATGGTCCGGTCAGGTATTTGAGGAGTTTGCATCCAATGTCGAGAAGTCTCTCGATAATGCTGATGTCACAGATGCTGATAGCATCTACGACTATGTCTTCTCCAATGTGTCGGAGAGAATAAGCGGGTTTGTGCTCAGAAGTGCCAGCGGGGCGCAGATGCTGACATTCGGCCAGTCGGGTAACGGATCATTCATCCCACAACTTCAAAGCTATGTTGACAGTAATTTCTCTTATATCGAGGATGCAAGCACCTCAGGGATGACTTCCTCATCCCTGATGAAGACTTCTCTATATGAACTTCCGGCACCGCAATATGAACTGGATGTTACTATGGCCTCTCTTCTCGGAACTGAGATAGAGAGTGTTTCCTTCACCAGAACCAGGGATGATGGTAAAGTGACGGTTGCCTATCCCTCATCCATCAAGAAGGGTGATATAGCCGGAACAATTTCTGTTTATATCAACGGCAATCTCTCGGCTTACCTGGATGTACTTGTCTATTCAGTTGATTACTACACACCGACTAAGTTCATTCTCCAGGAAGTGTACAAGGTTCTTGCCTTCACAATCCCGCTTATCCTGGTGGTAGGGTTCATTCTTGCCTACTTTGTCTCACGCAGTACTGAAAAGCATGTAAAGAATATCGAGAAGGCCCTCAATATGCTCTCCTCGGGTCATTTTGATGTAACCCTTCCCGATACGAAGATAACGGAATACAACCAGATAGGCTCTTCCATCGAGGCTCTCGGCCGTGACCTCAGACGTCACTCCGCTTCCCGTAAGGAGTGGATACGTAATATTTCCCATGACCTCAATACTCCAGTTACAAGCATGAATATGATTCTGGAGGGGATATCTGACGGGCTCTTCCCGCTTTCGATGGAAGTAATCGGGACACTCAAGAAGGAGAATGATACCCTGAAGGAGAGAATAGCAAGCGTATCATACTACTCCTATCTTCTCTCTCCAGATGCAAAGTGCGAGAAAAGAGAACTTGTTCTAAAGGATGAGATAGACACAGCAATGTGCAAAGTATCGGGAGAGGTTGTTTCATCCTTCCCGGTTGGTACAATTGTCTATGCTGATGATGCCCTTATAGTCAGGGCTCTTAATGAAGTCATACACAATGCCATTGAGTACAGAAAAGGGAGTAATCCTCCAGAGATAACAACAAGGGAGGAAGACAATAACCTTATTGTGGAGATTACCAACGATGGTGCCCTCCCGCAACCGCTTCCACTCTTCTTTGAGCCGTGGAGCAGGGGAGACCAGTCCCGCACTTCAGGTGGTTCAGGTCTTGGACTCAGTATTGTCTATCAGATTATGGAACTCCATAACGGCACTGTCGACATAACAGAGAAGGACGGGAAGGTCCTTGTTACCTTATCCTTCCCATGTCTTGACTACGTTTCCGTTGTCTA
>CAVIAZ010000172.1:0-2806 GCA_963640795.1 bacterium
CCGCCGATAATTGACCAGGAGACAGTATCGGGAACGGAAGTGTCATCACCCTTCATGAAGAAAGGTTCATCGGGGGAGACTGACACCTCTTTTTCTTCTTTCTCCGGTTCCACTTCAGGCACTTCTGTCTTTTTCTTTTCCTTTGAGTATGAGGAGAGAATCTCTGCAAAGGATTTCTTCGGAGTGTAAGGCTTACTTACTCTCTTTATCTCCTTCTTCTCTTCCTTGACCGGTTTCTCTTCCTCTTCCTTTTCAGGCTCTCTTCTTACGTAATTTATGTTTGCCCCGCCGATGACTGACCAGCTGACATTGTCAGGAACCTTCTCTTCTTCGTTCTCTATGAAGAATGCTGTAATTTCCTCTTTAGGAGGTGGAGTAATCGTTTTATCTTCTTTCTTTACTGTATTTGCTTTCTTCTTCTCGTATTCATCAAGAAGAGAGCCGAATGAAGAGGAGGGAGTATAGCCGGGAGAAGTACGTTTGTATTCCTTCTTCTCTACCTTCTCCTCTTTTCTTACATAGTTCTTATTCGCCCCGCCTATGACTGACCAGGAGACATTGTCCCCCACCTTCTCGTCTTCACTCTCCTCAATGAACATTGTTGATCCACGGAGAATATTATCGACAGAAGAGGAGGCATCACTGGTGTTCTTTTTGTTATTCTTCTTTGTCTCCTCTTTTCTGTATACACCTTCGTATTCATCAAGGATGGAGGCAAAGCTCCGCGTTGCCTTATAGCTGGACTTATTTTCCTCTCTCTGGATTACCTTTTTCTTTTTCTCTTTGGGTTTCCCGTTCTCCCATTCGTCGAGGATATCGCCAAAGGATGAAGAAGAGGTGGAGGCCGACTTCTTCGGCATCCGGTACGGGTCACCTGTCTTTTCGTAGGAAGAGAGGATATCGGCAAAGGAGAGCGAGGGATTGTAGCCGTGGACTATCTCACCCGGCTTCTTCTTTTCTGTCTTTATCTCCTTCTTCTCCTCTTTCTTTTCCTTGAGAACTATTTTGGAGAATGGATTCGAGACACTGTTACCCTCATCTATAAGGACCCTGTTCAGGTCCGGTCCCCTCTGTTTCTTTCCCACCTCAGACTTCCCTGATATCGAGTACGGAATCTACAAGAGGACGGATAGTCTCACCGAGAGTATCTTTGTCTATCCCGTTGACTTTCATGATGATTGTGGAGTACCCCATCTCGGTATCGAGGTTCCCGATACTGATTATATTGGCTCCCTTCTTATGGAGAGCTTCCGAAACTGTTGCCACAACACCGGGTCTGTCCTGGATACTGAAGCACACCCTTATGCCGTAGTGTCTTGTACCGAAGAGCTCAAGAAGGAGCTTAAACATGTCGGATCTGGTAACTACTCCGACAAGCTTACCGTTGTAATCAACAACAGGAAGGAATGACACATCAAGGTCTGCCATCTTTCTTGCCGCCTGCTCAATCGGGTCATCTATGTAGACTGTAATGACTTCACGGCTCATGACATCGCCGACTGTCAGGAGTGAGAGCTGATGGGCAAACTCAACCATGCTGAACTTTCCGCTCGGAGTTGCGTTGATAATATTCTTCTCTGTCACAATTCCGACAAGACTGCCGTTGCTGTCCAGGACGGGAAGACGCTGCACGCCCTCCTTCTTCATTATCTCACTAGCCTCGAAGACAGGTGTCTCGGGAGTACATGTTACCGGATTGGGTGTCATTCTCTTTGAAACTGTCATAGTTATCTCCTCATTTCATTTTATGATAATCCCCCAAGAAAGAAAAGAAGTCTCTATTGCACACTTTCCCGCTCTTTCCTATAATTCAGTGTGTCGGCCCCATGGTTTAATGGATAGAACAAGTCCCTCCTAAGGATTAGATGGCGGTTCGATTCCGCCTGGGACCAGCTTTCACCCTCACGAGGGTGATTTCTTTTCTCTTTGTCACTATACTCTTTCCCATGACAATAGAAAGCACCGTCGTTGACGCATACATCAACCATTATGATATGATCCCCTTCAAAGAGAGCTGGTACTTCTCCTCTTCCATCCTCGATATTGACGAGGGAAAGAACATCTTCGTCCTTCCTCCGGATGATGATAAAGTGAGGGAGGATGTCAAAAGACTCAGGGATGCTTTCTATTCTGTAATAGAAGACTTTAAGCCACTGAACCGCCCCATCTGGGATTCTCTCTTTCCCTCCTGGGAAGAGAAGAAGGCGAATATAGACCTCATTGTCGGCTTTCCAGAGCCATATGATGCAGTGAACACGCACTCCCCTGACGGGAAGAGCCACCTCGTCTTTGACCTCTGCTGCTGGAGAGGCTATCTTACCCTCCCCAATACAGAGAAACTCATCCTCAACGTAATGACACATGAACTGACACACTTTCTAATCGGCTGCTACTACCCCGAAGCCGACATAGCCTTGGAAAGCACAGATTACCTTGAGAAACTCGATGCATACACCTTTCATGAAGGCTTTGCCCATCTTATCTCTTACAATGCTAGCGATATAGACAAGACAGACTGGCACACAGAGAACCTCGAAAGTGTCTACACTTCAGCAAAGGAGAAGATGCATCTTGCTCTAAAAGAGAAAGACAGAGAAAAGCAGAAGCAGTTTCTCTATGACGCTATCTGCGGCAAATACTACGACAAGTTTGCATGCATGTGCGGTATGTTATACCTTGCCCGTGTCTGGGAGAAGAAAGGGACAGCCGGGCTGAAAGAGGAGTTCTCATCCTTCCATGGCTTTGCAAAGAAGGCTCTCACCGAAGAAGGTTAATACCACCAGCATCATTCTGAATTACTTTCCCT
>CAVIAZ010000173.1:0-2756 GCA_963640795.1 bacterium
TCAAGGGAACTCTTGAGAGAGTTCAGTGTATTGAGTGTATTCATATATACACTTGAAGTCTCAGAGTAGGTCTTGAGGGCAACCAGCTTATCATAGGCTGTCTGCTGCTTTTCAAGACGGAACTCTGCTTCCTTGAGGGAATTCTCCGTACTCAATATCGAGGAGATTGTCGAGAGGACAGTCTTCTCAAAGCTGAGTTCGCTCATCTTGTGAGTGCGCTCAGTTGAATACTTCGTGGATGTATAATTCAGGTTCTCTGAAGTGTCATCAGAGTAACCTGTAAAATCGAAGGTATGGGAAACGCTAAGTGTCCCGTCGACGTCAGTCTCCCCGCTCTTGTATTTTGTAGTAAGCGATGTTCCCGCAGTTATTGTCGTATTCCCGTCATTGGGAAGTGTAACCGTAACCGACGGAGAAGCGCTTATACCTACATTGTCCGTACCGGAGGCAAGGAGCGGATTCACTGTTGCGCTCACAGCAACGCTGACCTTATCTTCCTCTTCAAGCTGACTGATTGAGAGGAGCCCGTTCTGATATGACAGAAGCATATTCTGATACGACAGACTGTTTGTCTTGGCACTTTCGAGTATTTCATCAAGCGATGAGGCACCCAGTGATGACAGCACAGCAGTCAATATCAACAGTGTAATAATAATCTTGTTCTTTTTCATTGTCCTTTAATTATACCGATTTTAGGTTTTAGGTAAATAACGGCAATGGCAAATACCGGAAATGTATACATTTTCTTTATTTGCCACATATACCGCTCGTATCACGGTAATCCTCCATCACATTTTTCAATTTTTCCACGTATCCACCGTCAAAGAAGAGACATTTCAAGGGGTCAGCACCGAGCTTATCGCCTGTGAGGGCAACTCCCACGGCACGGCATCCTCCCACACAATATTCAAACCACTTGCAGGAAGAACACTTCTCATTCTTCTTCCTCAGTTCTCCTACTGTTGTGCAGACTTCATTGAGATAGTCTCCCTTCTGGAGATATTTTTTGAGGCCGTTTTCCTTCACATTACCCAGGTGCCAGTTATGCATCTCATAGTACCCAGACAACTGATGGCACGGAAAGAGATTGCCGTTGGCTGCAACCGCAACCATCCCCCTGTTTCCACGGCATACTGGAATAGAATCACAGTATTCACCCTTGAGGCATTCAACAGCTCTCGGCCTGTAGCTCTTTGCTCCCGGCCACAGGTGAACGAACTGCCATATATCAATCTCCATCGTAGGATTTGTTTTTATATATCCGGAAAGGAAACCGAGCATAAGATCGAAATATTCAGCAAGCCCAAGGGTGCTGTCACCTCCGTTCTTAACCCATCTCGGGGCCTCGGTAGTACGGATGATTCTCATTTCACTGACACCCATCTTCTCAAGCATCAGGGCAGTCTCAAGCATGCTGTCAGCATTAAGACGGTGGACATTAGTCTGAGCCTTGACCCTGAAGCCGTTCTCAATGCAAAGCTTTATTGCACGGATTGCATCCTCTTCAGCCCCAGGGCGGTTTCTAAGCCAGTCATGGTGTCCCACTCCGTCAAAGGAAATCTTAACAAGGGGATTGCATCCAATCTTTTTTAGCCTGTCAAGCGCCTCCTGGGTTATATAGTAGCCGTTTGTATTGAGCTCCTCGACAAACATTCCACGTTTATATATTCCTTCGATTATCTCGAAGAAATTCTTATGGCACATCGGCTCTCCACCTGTGATTGTGAATGCGTTGATTCCGCATGCCTCTGCTTCATCAAGAAGCTTTTCAGCCTCCTCAAGCGACCATTCACTCTGAAGCGGAGCATTGTCAGCAGCATTGAAGCAATGGAGACAATTGTAGTTGCACTTTCCGGTTATCATCCAGTTCATGGCAGGAAAATAGCGGTTATCACATATCTTTCTCTGCCAGGGGGTGAGAGTTTTCTCCCCTTTCCCGCACTGTGAAATGAATCCCCTTTCGAGTAAATTACGAGAGAGTTCACTCTCTTCCAAGGGAGTAACTCCATCACACTTATAGAGGAAGTTGAATTCATCCTCTGTCAACTCTATGGCATTTCGTACTCCCTTTCTGTAATAGGCATAAGGGGCACGCCACCAGCTTCTAATCCCTATATCGGGATTAATTATGTAGTACATATCTTTACCTCAAAATCCGGAGTGAATATCACACTCCGGTTTTCTTTATCCTTTCTATTCGACCCACACTCTGCTTCTCGACTTTGTATTGGGATTTCCCGCTTCCTCTGTCACAGGAACTACGGCTGGAGCCGAAGAAAGATTATACCTCTTTTTTGCATTGCACACCGTGCAGAGATAGTTTCTCGGGCCGTTACCAACAAAGCCCGTCTCCGACCAACAGTTGTTGTGGCATATAGGACATGAAGACGAGAGTTCATACCCACTTACCCACGTCCCGGAGAAGGAAGGAGTGGAGGGACTGTTGCATCCACCTCCCGTGACGGCATCTATCTCGTCACCGCTGAGTTCTCCAACAGCATTGAACTTTTTGAAGATTCTTTCAGCTTCTTCTCTTCCAAGTTCAAGGTTCTCTTCCCCGGCCATCTTCAAGAGGTCTTCCACAGACTTTGCGTTTTTTGCTTTCTCTGCAAGTTCAGAAGTGTAGTTTATCATCGTTTTCTCCTCCTTCTAGCTTACGCTACAATAGCCAAGTCCGCCCTTGAAGGCAAGACGAGAGCAGCTGCCGCAGTCTCCATACCCGCAGATTGCCGACCAGATCATCCTTAATTCCTTAT
>CAVIAZ010000174.1:0-2728 GCA_963640795.1 bacterium
GTATCGTCCGAAGAATCTTTCACAGTTATGGTAGGTTCAAAGCTATCCAGGGCATTCTGGCCACCTGAATAGACAAAGTTGTAGATAGTGGTGCTGTCTTCCGGGTCTATGACGAGAGTGAGGGACTGTGGTCCGCTGTTCTTGTCACATTTCCAGCTGTAGAAGAATGGATTTGAACCTGCAGAGAGGAATGTGTCTATTACGCCATTAGGAATCTGCGACTCGTCAAGAGTAAGGTATATTGAACCGTCGGCAACAAGAAAGTTATATGCTTTGAGCATATAATCATAATCACCGGTGAATTTAAGTGTCCCCATAGGAGTGCCCGTTTCTCCGTCATATACAACCTGGGCAAAGACATATGTCCCGTCAGATTTCAATGCAATGCTTGCAAGATGCTCGTTCTTCGAGTCTTTCTTCTGCAGGCTGTATGTTCCGACAATAGGGTTCGGCACCTCCCCGGAGCAGGAAGGAAAAAGAAGTACAATCCACAGCAGTATCACAAGGAACTTCATTCTTTTCACTATCTACTCCTGTCTTGGGTTGATCTCTTCTGCCCCGAGGCCGTTACTCTGTGTGACAGTATAAGTACCGGAGAATGCCTGGCTCTTTACGCTTATGTTCCCAAAACCTATAGATGCTGGATACCATCCCTTGACTGTCAATGCTCCGGATGCATCTCCGTCTCCACTCATTGAGACGTTCATGGTGTAGCTTCCGGTTGTGCTCATCCACTCCACTTCACCAAAGTTATTGTAGGAGAAGGTTACTCTTCCTCCCAGACCCTGAACAACAGCCGAATACTTGATAGTACCGTTATTGAAATAAGACTTCTCGGTTATACCATCAGAGAGGCTTCCCGTTCCCGCCTGCCTAATCTTGCCGTAAATGGCACTGTTCTTCCATTTGTTGTTTATATCATTAGGATACGGATAGGCTGTAGTAAGATATGGTGTGTCGATATACTCCCATGGCTTGAAGCAGTAGATCTGCATATATTTTATCAGCATATTGCCTGTAATTGCACTGTAACCAGCATCCACAGTGCTCCATGTGCCTTCACGTCCAAGAGAATCCTTGCCCTTTATTGCAAAGTAGTATTTTGTTCCGATTCCCGTTCTGATGCTTGTCCTGATTATCTTGGTCTTCTCGTTCAAAGTATCTGCAGTAATATTGAGAATCTCACTGTAGCCCTCACTGTCAGCTCTCGATACATTCTTTGTCCAGTATCTTATATCGAAAGAGACGGCAGTAGTATCACTTGAGAAAGTCAGGGCGATAGGGTAGAGGCCTCCCGATGCACTCTGTCCGTCATACACTTTATTGTCGGAGGCATTGAAGCCTTCCAGAGTGTCTGGCCTCGGAACATAGAATCCGAGTCTGTTCACAACTTCATCATAGCGCTTACTCACAGCGTATTCATAATCAGCATTTGTGTTTGTCCTGACGGAGAAGTATTCATACGTATGCTCTTCAACTCCGTCTGTAAGGCTGTATGTCACAGACACTGTATATTCACCGCTCTCACTGATTGGGATTATCTTATAGTTTTCAAGTTCTTTCCATTCACTCGATTCATTAGTCCTTCCGAGTACAGTATAAGACCAGGTGGGGTTTTCCTTGGCACCGAGGGTATCTGTAAAGACAAAACTGAAGCCTCCGTTCACAATCTTCTTCTCCGTTATTTTTGTTGGAGGAGAAAGTAGGAATCCAGTGGTCTCGCTTGGTTTGCCGTTGGCTTTTATTTTCGTTTTATCGTCCTGCTCAACATCTCCGATGGCAATAATCTTATATGTATACTCAACACCCGGCTTGAGGGAAGACTGGTCTGTATACATCATCCTGCTTTCTACTATTTCGGGCTGGCTGTCCCCGGCCGTGGTTGAGTAGATGAGTGTCTCACTCTCTCCCTCTGAGCTTCTGTAGATGTTCCAGTCATAATTACCGCCCTCTGCAGGTGTCATTTTATCCCAGCTTAGAGTTATCTCACTGTTGCTTGTTCCCTGGGAGGCCGTAAAGTTGTTCGGAGCAGCCGGTGCACCCTTTACAAGTGTGTACCCTATACGGTAAGCGCTGTTCTCACTCACAACACCAGTGTTGGAGACGGAAACAATATAGAAATAGAGCGGGGTACCGCTGTACTTCTTGTCGGGAGTGAAGGCAACTTCTGCAGTGTTTGCACTGAAAGTATAATCTGTCACAGTCATCCCTGATGGGATAAGAACTGCCCACTCACTGTACCCTGTGGAACTCCAGTAGATTTTGTATCCCTTGACATTCTCGACGGCATCCCATTTCAGATTTATATGGTCGTAGCTGTCTCCCTGCGCGGCAGTGAAATTGGCCGGAGCAGTCAGCGTATTGCCGTATGCGACTGCGGAGTAGTCACCGAGTAGGGCGAGATTGGAGAAGCTTCTTGCCCTGATCTTATATTGATAGGTCTTTCCTGCTACTACATTCTCGTCCTCGTAACTTTCTGTGTCTGTCGCATTGGTAGTAAGTTTGGAGAAAGTCTTTCCGTCTTCACTACGGTAGATTTCATAGTAATCTGCGCCTGTCACCTTATTCCAGGTAATAACTATCCTGTCTGTGTAGGCAGCCTTTGTTGCAGATACATAGGTCGGAGCAGCTCCAACAAATCCCATCTTTGTTGAGATGGTCCCAGTTCCCTTCCCGTATTCAACAACTGTGCTTCCCCAGATATCCCAATGGCAGGAGGTGAGGGAAA
>CAVIAZ010000175.1:0-2701 GCA_963640795.1 bacterium
AATCCGGGGGTTCGACTTTCCCCTAAATTAGCCCAAAAATAAGATTTTCATGATACATAACGAATAAGGCCCGATTTTTGGGTCTTTTTTAGTGTCAATATTAAAGAATATAGTTGCGCTACGTCTCGCTACGTTATATACTTTAGCCGAGGTCAACATATGTACATAAATGAGATGCCAATCAAGAAAGAAGGTAGAAGTAAGCTTGTTCTTATCCAAACGCAAAAAGGTGAAGACGGGAAACGACATGCCAAAGTTATAGAAGAGTTCGGTTATACAGACGATTTGGAGAAGCAATACGGTCCCGACTACAAGGAACATTTCAAGAAAATTGTCCAGGAAAGGGATAAGGAAGAGAAAATAAATAATGAAGGCAGATATATAAACGTCACCCTCGATAAATATGCAAACATGGCAAAGGAGTACGACGAGAGAGGAGAAGTAAGGTACCTAAAGCCACTCGGACACGCATATATAGCCAAGGTTATAAGCGTATTTAAGCTTGATGCTTTTGTTGACAGCAGACGCAAGTACCTCAAGTGTGAGTACAACCTTACAAATTTGATGCGTCTCTATATATACAGAAGGATACTTGAGCCCACCTCAAAATTTAAGGACTGGGAGAACCAGAAACAATACGGAGACAAGATGGATTTTACACTCAGTCAGATGTATGCAGGACTCCAGCAACTGGCAGAGTGGAAGGAACCGATGCTCCTACATCTTAATAAGATGATGTGTGAAGAGTTCGGACGGAAATCCGGCTTTGGCTTTATGGACGGAACCAATGTCTACTACGAGATAGAAGATGAAGACGGTTTCCGTATGGAAGGAGTTTCGAAAGAGAACAGGAAACTTCCTTTGACACAGCTTGGAGTTTTAATTGACAGCGAAGGCATTCCGATGAGTTACGATATATATGCGGGTAATACCAATGACTGTCTGATGATGAGACCGGCTATGAAAAGAATCAGGGAGCAATTCAAGCTCAAACATATGATTTATGTTGCCGATAAGGGGTTCTATGATGGAAAGACGATAGCAGACTGCATTATTAACCATGACGGCTATGTAATAAGCAACTCGGTAAGAGGAACAAAGATTTCAGAAGAATTGAGAAAGAAAGTTCTGGATGCTAATGGCTTCAAGTGTTTTGATGGCGATGGAAATGAACAAGATGAATTTGATGAGGCTACTACAGTCTATAAGTACAAAGTGATAAATGAGCCCGGCTTGCTGAACGTAGAAGATGAAAATGGCAAGAAGAAAAAGGTCAACGGGTGTGGCCGGTACATAATTGTATATTGGTCGTCCAAGTATGCCATCAGGGCAAAGGCAGACAGGCAGAAGACATTGGAGACTGCGATGGAGAGAAGCCACAGCAACTCCACAAGCAAGATTGATAACAATTATGGTGCCAACAAATACCTCAGAACTGAAGTTCATGATAAGGAAGGGAACGATGTGGAAGAGTATTCTGCCACTGTCAAATACGACCAGGAGAAGGTAGATGAAGACGAGAAGCTTGACGGCTACTACCTTATTGAGACCAATCTTGCAGGAAAAGGCTGGTTTGAGGACACGCTTCCCTTCAAAGAAGGAGAAGAATGCAGGTGGAGAGAAGACTGGGGAATGTTGCAGCTCAATAAAGAGCTTACTGAACTTGGCATTGTCGATATTTATGGTGGGCTGTGGAAGATTGAGGAATCTTTCAGGATAATGAAGTCCGACCTTAGCATTAGGCCAGTCTTTGTTTCATCAAAAAAGAGCATTGAAGGACATTTCCTCATCTGCTTCCTCTCTCTCTTTGTTGTTCGCATGATTGAGAAGTTCATAGGAAGGAAATACACAATGAATGCACTATTGAGGGCACTCAGGTTATTCGGGATGAATGATATTGGCTACGATGTATATTCCATTACATATTACAGCCAGATACTAACAGACCTGAATTTAAGTCTTGGTCTCAATTTCAACCAGAGAGTATATGAGAGAAAAGACTTGAAGAGGTGTTTCGGAGAGACAAGAACAAGAGAATTACCAGAAGACACAAAGAAGCTATGTACAACAAAGACAGGGTAGACTTGGAGACATGTACAACAAGGACAGGGTAGGCATGCAGAATGAATAGAAATGAAAAGAAAACGCTTAAAACAGTGACGAAGAGATTTGATTCTTCGGTTCGACTTGCCCTCCATACGTATGGTGGACAGCTTGAAGGATATATAGACAGGGAGCAGGATAAGCTTGACAGTCTGCCTGATCAGATAAGAGATTCTGTGACAGGTGAGCAGATTGAAGAGTCAATCCGGACGCTTGGAGAGTTCACCGGGAAGATTGAGGAGATAGAGAATGCTCTTGAAGATATTCTTACCCTTGCGGAAACATCTTCCTCCTTCAAGACACCTGCTAGCATAAAAGAGAACGTCAGCACGGGAAGAAGAGGAATAGACTTTCATGCAATATTCCCTTCTTCACTCATGGATAAACTCAAAGTGGAGGCTTCTCGGTGTGATCTCAGCATGAACGAGATTGTATGCAGAGCTCTGGAAGTGGAATTAGGTAAGGAAGAAGATGCAAAAAATATCTCCGAAAAAGCTAAGAAAGTGACCTGACGTAGTCAACTATTTTCTACAAAAAAGCAGGATAACTCCTTATGGGAGTTATTTTTAGTCAAAAACGATCCCAAATCACAGGATAT
>CAVIAZ010000176.1:0-2479 GCA_963640795.1 bacterium
TCCTGAAAGTACCTTTATGCCCGTCCTCTAAAAGAACCTTCCCCTGTCTCCCGTCTATGGAATCATATACAGAGTTCGGGTATTATATTATCAATATAATAATAGGAGACCAGAAATGGAAAACACAGGGTTAAATGAATACGATCTCCAGTCAGAACGTATAGATAAAAGGATGAGTGACATCAAACGTAAGATAGTTGTCATGTCTGGTAAGGGTGGTGTCGGTAAGACAACTGTTACAGTGAACCTTGCACGTGCACTAAGGAAAATGGGATGCTCCGTCGGTATCCTCGATTGTGATATCCACGGCCCGAATGTGGCAAAGATGCTGGGCGTAAAGGATGCCGAACTCTTCTCTCCCGACGGGAAGACGATGCTGCCCGTCGAGACTGAGGACGGCATTGAGGTGATGTCACTCTCCTTTGCTCTTCCTGATCCGGATGATGCAATCATCTGGAGAGGCGCTATGAAGATGGGGGTTATCAGACAATTCTTAGGCGATACAGAGTGGGGAACACTGGACTACCTCATCATAGACACTCCTCCTGGAACAGGGGATGAGCAGCTTACAATAGTGCAGTCAATAAGTGACCTCACCGGTGCAATCATAGTTACAACACCGCAAAGTGTAGCAATCCTTGACAGCAGACGCTCTGTTACATTTGCACGTAAGTGTGGTGTTCCAATTATTGGAGTAATTGAGAATATGTCGGGACTCAAGTGCCCCAATTGCGGCACCGAGATTCCCGTATTCGGGAAGAACGGTGGAAAGAACATGGCACTTGAGATGAATACACCTTTCCTCGGTTCTGTTCCGATGGAACTTGACCTTATGGAAAGTGAAGACAGGGGAGATGATTTGATACCGGACACAACCCACCCCAGTGCTGAAGCTTTATATAAAATAGCAGAGAAGTTGGAGAAGGGAGATGCATGTACGACAGGGCGTGAGATGAACCATATAGACACATCTTCCTGTTCCCCAGAGGACTGCGAGCATTGCGCATCAAACTGTCCGAGTAAGAAAAAATGAAGGATGAGGACTTGATGTGGAAGGTGGGAGAGAAGAGAAGGGTCTTCACTTCTCCCATCTTCAGTGTAGATGTCTCAGAGCGTACCCATGGAGAAAAGAAGGGAGAATTCATTACACTTTCACTCCCAGACTGGGCACTTGTTATTCCCTGGATGAGGAGAGAGGATGGAGTTCCTGTGTTTCTTATGGAGAGACAGTACAGACACGGCTCAGAAAGTGTTACCATAGAGTTCCCAGCAGGTTTAATAGAAAAGGGAGAGAGTGCACTTGAGGGAGCAAGACGCGAACTCAGGGAAGAGACGGGGTATGATGCAGACTTTGAAGAGCTCGCGTCTTTCAACCCCAATCCCGCTTTCCTGACTAACCGTCAGACTTTCTTCCTTGCAAAGAACCTGAGGAAGGTATCTGGGCAGAACCTCGACGAGAACGAGGAGATAGAACTCCTCACAGTTCCAGTTGAGGAAGTTATTCGAGAAATGGCCACAGGACATTACTCGAATGGAATAATGCTATCGGCACTCTTTGCTTTTATGAGGAAAGCAGAGGAAGAGCCGGAATTAAGGAGAATCATTAAAAGATGAAAAAGGTATTAAGTGTAATTTTAACAGTATTTGTCTTACTTACAGCCTTCACAGGCTGTTCGACCCTGAAAGGGGAGAAGTCTTACATAACAGTAACAGCAACAAGTTCAATTGCAGTTACACCGGATGCAGCTTCATTTACAATAACAGCAGAAGCACTGGAGCCAACAACAGAGGAAGCAAGGAATGCTTCAAGTAAGATGATAAGTGAAGCAATAACCATTCTTAAGGATGAATTCGGAATAACAGATGACGAGATAGTCACCAACTACATGAACATTAATCCTTATTATGAATGGCTTGACGGAGGAAGAACCCTCACGGGACAGAGAGCAACACAGAGCCTTAATATTACAATAAAGAATGGACTCGATAAGGCCGGAAAGGTCTATGACAGGCTCAGTGTACTGGATGGAATATCGATTTCCTCAATAACATACTCCAAGCTCGATACAACAGAAGATGTAGAGAAAGCAAGAGAGGAAGCCACAAAGAATGCCCTGGAAAAGGCATCCGATTATGCCCGTGGACTCGATATGACAGTGGGGAAGGTAGTCTCGCTTGCCGAGGGAAGTGTCAGTTATTCTTCCTATGATTTTTCAAATTCCAAGATGATGTTGGCCGAATCTGCATCTGCGGACAGCTACTCCGGAACAACTTATTACGCAGGGGACTTGAGCGTATCAGCAACAGTGACAGCAGTCTTTGAACTCAACTAACTTAAGTAAAAACAATAAGATATGTAGCCCGTAGGACCTCCCCTACGGGTTTTTCTTTGTCCCGATTTTCCCTTAAACCAATATAACTTTTATATTTTTCTTCCATCAATCCAATAAAATACTTGCAAAAAATATACGGGGGGGGG
>CAVIAZ010000177.1:0-2454 GCA_963640795.1 bacterium
AATCCGGCATTTGGCGGAAATCTAATCCGGCATTTGGCGAAATTTGTTTTAACAGTTGTCCTGAACTTGATATCCCTCCAGATATTGTCTAATGTTATGGAAAACTGTCTGGCTGAAAAACTGGGTGAAAGATATGACATTGGATGAACTTAAGGTAGGTGAGAGAGCCAGGGTGCTCTCTGTTGATGCAGAAAAGGAACTCAGGCATCACTTTTTCGATATGGGGCTTACCCCGAACACCGTATTGACTCTTGTGAAAGTTGCACCGATGGGTGACCCGATTGAACTCAATGTGCGGGGCTATGAGCTCACGTTGAGGATTGAAGATGCAAAGAGAATAACAGTTGAGGCTGCAGCTGGTAATGAAGAGCAGGATTCCGGCAGTCCCAAAACAGAATACGTGGAGCATCCTCATATCGGGGAAAGCGGGATTTATCATGACCCGGATGCAAAGATGGCCATACCAAGGGAGAAGGAAGTTGTGTTCGCCCTGGCCGGCAACCAGAATTGTGGTAAGACTACACTTTTCAACCAGCTTACGGGTTCAAACCAGCATGTCGGGAACTTTCCGGGCGTAACAGTTGACAGAAAAGACGGAAAGATAAGGGGGGAGAATGCGACGGTAGTGGATCTTCCAGGAATATATTCACTCTCTCCGTTCACAAATGAGGAAATTGTGACAAGAGATTTCCTCCTCAAGGACAAACCTGACGGAATCATCAATATAATAGATGCAACAAACATAGAGAGGAATCTCTACCTTACGCTCCAGCTCCTCGAACTCGATATCCCGCTTGTCATTGCACTTAACATGATGGACGAGGTCAGGGAGAATGGAGGGACAATCAATGTCAACAGGCTTGAGTCAATCCTCGGGGTTCCTGTAGTCCCTATTTCTGCCTCTAAGGATGAAGGGGTGGATGAGCTTATCGAACACGCTGTACATGTGGCACGGTACAAGGAAGGACCGGGGATGAAGGACTTCTGCCGTCCGGACGGGGAAAAAGAGGAAGTTGCAGTTCATAGGTCACTCCATGCAATCATGCACCTTATAGAGGACCATGCACAAAGGGCAGGTATTCCCCTCAGGTTTGCAGCCTCCAAGCTTATCGAGGATGACCAGCCGGTACTTGACTCTCTTGAACTTGATGAAAATGAAAAGGAAACTCTTGACCATATAATCAAGCAGCTTGAGAGTGAGGCGGGAACTGACCGTGAGGCTGCTCTTGCAGACACCCGTTTTGCCTTCATTGAAAATGTATGCGACATGGCTGTAGTAAAGCCGAAGGAGTCGAAGGCCAGACTGAGGTCCATAAAGGCTGACAGGATTCTCACAGGAAGATACACTGCCATTCCTGCTTTTCTTGCCATCATGGCTGTCATATTCTACATAACATTCGGTCCGGTCGGGACATGGCTTAGCAATGCATTGGAATATATTATCGGAAGTATAACAGATCTTACATCTTCCGCGCTTACGTCACTCGGAATAAATCCGGTGGTCAGGTCTCTGGTTATTAATGGTATATTTACTGGAGTCGGAAGTGTTTTGAGCTTCCTTCCTGTGATTCTTATTCTCTTCTTCTTCCTTTCAATACTTGAGGATTCGGGATATATGGCCCGTATTTCATTTGTCATGGACAAGGCACTCAGGCGGCTCGGTCTCTCCGGAAGGAGCTTTGTGCCAATGCTTATCGGATTCGGCTGCTCGGTTCCTGCAATCATGGCCACAAGAACGCTCTCATCAGAGAGAGACAGGAAGATGACCATTCTTCTTGTGCCGTTTGCATCATGCTCGGCGAAGCTTCCGATTTATGCTTTTTTCACTGCAGCATTCTTTGCTTCTTACCGTACACTGGTGGTAATCGGGCTCTACCTTCTTGGAATCATTGTCGGTATAATCACGGCACTCGTCCTGAAGAAGTTCGGCTTCAAAGGAAATCCTGTCCCGTTTGTCCTTGAACTTCCGAACTACAGGATGCCGACTCCGAAGTCTGTGCTGCAGCTCATGTGGCAGAAGACAAAAGACTTTGTCACAAAGGCTTTCACAGTTATATTCCTTGCGTCGATTATCATATGGGCGCTTGAGACATTTGACTGGAGGCTTAATGTGGTGACAGACCCTGAAGACAGCCTGCTTGCATTGATCGGGTCCCTTACAGTACCGATTTTCAGGCCTCTCGGATTCGGTGACTGGAGAATCTCAACTTCTCTTATAACAGGCTTCACTGCAAAGGAAAGTGTTGTCTCCACTCTCACAATATTGCTTGGGGGCTCGACTGCGGCAATGAAGAGTCTGTTCACTCCTCTTTCTGCTTTTGTGTTTCTTGTCTTCACTCTTCTTTATACCCCCTGCGTTGCGGCAATCGCTACTGTGAAGAGGGAACTCGGAAGACACTGGGCAGTTGGTGTTGTCTTATTGCAATGCATCATAGCATGGGTTGTTGCATGGCT
>CAVIAZ010000178.1:0-2453 GCA_963640795.1 bacterium
AGTGACTTTGAATTTCTCGGTCGAGATACCTCCATTCATCCGATAATCTATGCGGTTGCTGATGCACATTATCCTGGGCTTCTGAAGGTTGGCCAGACGAGCCGATCTGCTGAGGTGAGGAAGAGAGAGTTGAACGGAGTTGTTAGGCCTGATGATCCTTTGACTGTTGAAGAAACATGGTCAGCCATGAGACCGGACGGCTCTGTATTTACCGACCATGAGATTCATTCTGTTCTTGAGAACGAGATGCATATCTACTGTGCAGGAGGGGAATACTATAAGTGCA
Source organism: bacterium (assembly GCA_963640795.1). GTDB lineage: Bacteria > Spirochaetota > Spirochaetia > Sphaerochaetales > Sphaerochaetaceae > Ornithospirochaeta. Next base: position 287 of record CAVIAZ010000178.1, read on the forward strand.
CAGTTAAGGATGTTGAGAAGGCTGTTGTCTATTTGCGAGATAGACTGAGTTTTGTCACTGAGCGTGTGAACAACTTCAAAATGCGTCCTGAACAGGAGGCTGCTGTTGCGAAGACAAAAGCATATTTTGACTTGGTCGATAACGATAAGGCCAATAAACATACGGCAAAGTTCCTGTGGAACTGTAAGATGCGTTTTGGTAAGACGTTTGCATCTTATGAACTTGCTAAGGCTATGAACTTCAAGAGGGTTCTGGTACTTACTTTCAAGCCTGCTGTTAAGTCTGCTTGGAAGGAAGATTTGAACTCTCATGTTGATTTTGAGGGATGGCAGTTTCTCTCCCAGCCGAGTCAACAGGATATATCATCAGACTCACTTGATGTTCAGTATAAGAGAGCTGATGCCTCAAAACCTATTGTATGTTTTGGTTCACTTCAGGATTTACTTGGTCTTGGTCCTGACGGAAAGATAAAAGCTCATAATGAGTGGATTCATACTACAAACTGGGACCTTGTCATATTTGATGAGTATCACTTCGGCGCATGGAGGGAGAAGGCGAAGGACCTCTTTGAGAAAGAGGACGAAGAGAAGACTCTGGAGCGTCAGGAGAAAGAAGCTGAAGATGATAAGGGACGTGTTCTCTCTTATGATGTAGACTCTGAGCTTGATGAGTCGTTCCTCCCGATTACTACAAGGCATTATCTCTTTCTCTCGGGTACTCCATTCAGGGCTCTCAATAGCGGGGAGTTTATTGAAGAGCAGGTTTATTCGTGGACATACTCCGATGAGCAGAATGCGAAGGAAAACTGGGATGAGAGTAAGGGCAAGAATCCGTATGCTTCACTTCCGAGGATGGTGATGATGACATATAAGCTCCCTGAGTCTATCAGGAAGATTGCCATGCAGGGGGAATACAACGAGTTTGACCTTAATACTTTTTTCTCTGTAAAGGGAGAGAGAAGGACAGCCGAGTTTGTATATAAGCAATATGTCCAGAAGTGGCTGGATCTGATTAGAGGGCAGTATATGGAGGGGGCTGTGGATGACCTAAAGTCCGGCAATACGGCTCCGTTCCCCTATTCCGATATCAAGCTGAGGCAGGCTTTACAGCATACGCTGTGGTTTCTCCCGAGTATCAACGCATGCTATGCGATGAAGAACCTGTTGGGGGAGAAACAGAACAAGTTCTATCATGATTACCATATCGTTATATGCGCAGGTAGTGAGGCCGGTCAGGGCTCTGATGCCTTGAAAGTTGTTGAGAAGGCCATGGAAGACCCTGATCCCTTGTCAACTCAGACTATCACGCTATCGTGCGGTAAGTTGACAACAGGGGTGACGGTTAAGCCGTGGACGGGCGTATTTATGCTGAGGAACCTCAAACAGCCTGAGACGTACTTCCAGACTGCGTTCCGTGCCCAGTCACCGTGGACGAGTAAGGACGACATAATCAAGAGGGAGTGTTATGTCTTTGATTTTGCTCCCAACAGAACGCTGAGACAGCTGAGCGAGTATGCGTGCAGACTCAACGTAAAAGAGCGTAACCCCGAGAGGAAGGTTGCCGACTTTATCAAGTTCCTGCCGGTATTGTCTTATGAAGCGAACATGATGAGGGAAATCAGTGCAACTGACATTCTCGATATCGCAATGTCCGGAACATCAGCGACTCTCCTTGCTCGACGCTGGGAGTCGGCGCTTCTCGTTAATGTCGATAATGATACATTAACAAGACTATTGAACAATGAAGCTGCAATGAAGGCGCTGATGAGTATTGAGGGTTTCAGGAGCCTTAATAAAGATATTGAGACCATTATAAATAAGAGTAAGGAAGTCAAGGACGCAAAGAAGCGTGGTGTTGATAAAACAGGTACGCCGAAAGAGAAGAAAACTCTGACTGAAAAGGAGAAGGAATATAAGAGCAAGCGTAAGCAGATACAGGAGAAGCTTATCAAGTTTGCAACCCGTATTCCTATCTTCATGTACTTGACTGACTTCAGAGAGAATACTCTCGAGGATGTTATAACGAAATTGGAGCCTCAGCTCTTCAAGAAGGTAACCGGTCTTGAGGTTGCCGACTTTGAGTTATTGGCATCCATAGGCTTATTTAATCAGGGACTCATGAATGATTCGATTTATAAGTTCAGGCGTTATGAGGAATCGAGTCTCGA
>CAVIAZ010000179.1:0-2438 GCA_963640795.1 bacterium
CTCCGGGTTATGAGCCCGACGAGCTGCCAACTGCTCTACCCTGCGTCGATTAACTAGACAACGATACCGAATTGATAAATACTTGTCAATAGTGAGGAAAAAGAAAAAATGGACGCCAACAAAAGGAAAGCAATGCATTCCAGGATAAAGAACCTGCTTAATAATCTTGAGAAGAATAACTTCTCCCCTGCCTTTGTCGATACAAAGGAAGAGGCTCTGACACTTGTCAAATCTATTGTCGCTCCCGGCTCATATACAGCAACAGGGGGATCAATGACCCTTGTAGAGTGCGGAATAATGGACTACCTGAAGAAAGAGACAGATTACCATGAGGAGAGGAAGGAAGCATACAATGCAGCCTTCTACCTCTGCTCCGCCAATGCCATTACTGACAGGGGAGAGATTTATGAGGTGGACGGAAGGAGCAACCGTATAAGTGCAATATCTTTCGGACCTGAGAAAGTAATACTTGTAGTCGGAATCAACAAGCTTGTACCATCTCTCAGGGATGCTGTCGAGAGAGTCAAAAACGTTGCAACCCCTGCCAATGCAATAAGACTATGTCAGGATACACCTTGTGCTAAACTCGGACACTGTGTATCTCCACTCTTCAGCGAAGAGAACCTCTTTGCAGAAGGATGCATGAATGACGAGTGCATCTGCGCAAACGCACTCATCATGAGACGGCAGAGAGTAAAGGACAGGGTAATTGTCATAGTAGTCGGAGAAGAACTTGGTTACTGACACACTCTATGAGGGATATATTGACGGGAAGTACAAAGCCTTCTCGTCAAAACTCTCCAAGACCGACACACTTCCGCGTGCAGGAATAAGGATCCCGGCACTCCGGGCTCTCAGCAAGACTCTCTCTCCGGATGATATCGAAATAACATACCACGAGGATGTCATATTGAAGGGACTGTCCATCGGGTATGAAAAGACAGAACCAGAAGAGAAACTGAAGAAACTCCACGCTCTTCTTCCCGCTCTCTCAAGCTGGGACCAGACAGACACAATAGTGACGGCATTCAGGCCCAGGAATGGAGAAAAAGAACAATTCTACTCTTTCTTCTCATCTCTTCTTGAAAGCAAAGAAGTATACCCCAAGCGCCTTGGAATAGTCTGGATGATGTCGAACAGAAAGAGTTATGACAGAGAAAAAGTCATAGAGGCCATCATTAAGGCTGATGATTCTGAAGAGTATTACATCTCGATGGCTGCTGCATGGGCACTTGCCACATTCATATCGGATGACAGAGCATTTCTTCCTTATCTTGATAAAGTAAGTTCAAAGACAAAAAAGAGAGCAGAACAAAAACTCCGCGACAGCTATATCTTCAATCCTCGGCCGTAGTTGCATCAGCAACCTTCTGAAGCGGGGCAAATCCCTTCCCCATTACGTTGTACGCTTCATTGACAAAGACGAATGCCTTCGGATCATCAGCATTGACGATTCTGAGAAGTCTCTGATATTGGTGGTTCTGTACAAGTACCAGAAGGATTTTGTGTTCATGATTTGTATAGACGCCAGTACCATCAAGAAGGGTTCCAGTCTTATGCATAATTTCAACAACATCCTTACCGATAATGTCGATATGGTCGGAGACGATATAAACAGCCTTGCTGTGTCTTGTGCCGAACCCGGTAAGAACATAGTTCACGGTAGTTGAGGAACATGCCATGCCGATAATCGAGAAGAGCATAGGCTCAATACCGATGAAATATCCTGAGGAGCCCACGACGAGAGCATTGAAGCAGAAGGAAATCGTCCCGACAGAAATCGGAGTGTAATGGGCAATCGACTGTGCGATGATGTCTGCTCCGCCTGTATTGCATCCGGCCTTCATTGTGATCCCGATACCAGCTCCCAGGAGAACTCCCCCGAAGAGAGCAGAAAGAAGTACGTATGTCGGGATGGAGGAATCGAGTATACCCTCATAGTTGGTAACGCGTCCGATGAGAGTCATCCAGAATGAAAGGAGAGAAGACCCTATCAATGTTTTAACGCCGTATTTGATGCCGAAGACAATCATTCCGATGACAATGAGAGGGATATTCACACAAAGCGATGTAAGACCGAGATCAAAGCCGAAAAGATTATAGAGAATGTTCGCAACACCGGCAGCACCACCACTGGTGATTTTGGCGGGAGTATAAAAAACAGCAATACCGAATGCTGCTGTGAAAGGTCCTACTATCAAGTAGATGATATCATAAGCATTGTGAACAACATGGATAGACTTCTGCATAGCTATTGAATGATACAGGCTTTAAATGATTAAAGATAGCAGAGAAAGAGCGGAAAAATATCAACATTACGCCTCTGCACTCTTTTCTGCACTCCCGTACAGATCAAGTGACAACCTTGAGACCCTTTCCAGGGCCTCATCAGTCTGGTGGGTATACCTGTCATTGACAGTGGCAGCCTTATGGCCCAG
>CAVIAZ010000180.1:0-2398 GCA_963640795.1 bacterium
GAAAGATAGCATTGAGAAGAGAATATAATGACCCCGTTTTCCGCGGGGCCGTTTATGTTCACTTTGTTGATTTCTTCTTCTCGTCGATAATCAGACCGAGTTCGTCAAGCTGGCTCTGGTCAACCCAGTTAGGTGAGTTGTCCATCGGTGAGAGTGCTGCTGTATTCTTCGGGAAGGCAATTACCTCCTTGATGGATGACTGGTCAGCACAGATCATGCACAGTCTGTCGATGCCTGGTGCGATTCCTCCGTGCGGTGGTGGGGAGAACTTGAAGGCATCAAGAAGGAATCCGAACTTATACTGAGCAACATCATCAGGGATATTGCATATACGGAAGATTCTCTTCTGCAATTCGATGTCGTGGATTCTTATGGAACCGGAAGCAAGTTCATAGCCGTTGAGGACAAGGTCGTAGAGATCTCCCTTTACTGAACCCGGGTCACTCTCAAGGGTGCTCAGGTATTCAACCTGCGGCATGCTGAACATGTGGTGTGCAGCTTCCCAATGTCCTTCATCCTCGTTGTACTCGAAGAGCGGGAAGTCGATAATCCAGCAGAATTCAAAGCCGGGCTTGATCAGACCGAGGTTGGCACCGAGCTTGTTTCTGATGGCTCCCATTGAGTTACAGCACTTCTTCCAGTTGTCGAGTGCGACTATCAGGATGATATCACCATTGTGGGCACCGGTAGCGGAGAGAACGTCTTTCTCCTGGCCGGCAAAGTATTTTGAAACACCACCGGAAAGAGTATCGTTCTCGACCTTCATCCAGCAGAGACCCTTTGCGCCGTAAATCTTTGCGGCATCCTCAAGCTCTGTAATGTACTTACGTGTGAACTCGTGTCCCTCTGTCTTTGGAGCAACAATGTATTTGATGAACCCTCCTGAAGCGAGAGTGTCGTTGAAGAGGGAGAATGTTCCCTTTCCTGCCCAGGATGAAGCATCCTTGATTTCGAGGCCGAAGCGGAGGTCTGGTTTATCACAACCGTAGGTGTTCATAGCATCATGGTATGTGATTCTCCTGAAGTGAGCAGGAATCTCTGTCTTCATAACATCCTTGAATACATAGCCGAAGAGATCTTCGACAAGAGCAAGAACATCATCACGCTTGACGAAGCTCATCTCGATGTCGAGCTGAGTGAATTCAAGCTGTCTGTCTCCTCTCGGGTCCTCATCCCTGTAGCAGCGTGCAACCTGGAAATACTTGTCGAATCCGGAAACCATCAATATCTGCTTATAGAGCTGTGGAGACTGCGGAAGTGCGAAGAACTTACCGGGATATATACGAGAAGGTACGAGGAAGTCTCTAGCACCTTCCGGAGTAGACCTGATAAGAGTAGGTGTCTCGATTTCATAGAAATCTGTCTTGTAGAAATATTCCCTGATGGACTTGATGAGCTCGTGGCGGAGTCTGATCCTGTCCTGCATACCCTTTGTCCTGAGGTCAAGGAACCTGTATTTCAGTCTCAAGTCTTCCCTGGCACTGTTCTCGTCTTCAATCATGAACGGCAGGACGGCACACTGGCTCAATACCTGGATTTCCAATGCCTTGACCTCAATCTCTCCGGTCGGCATATCCGGATTGATCATCTCGTCCGGTCTCTTTCTGACAATACCCTTTACGGCAATACAATATTCAAGCTTGAGTGACTGTGCTGTCTCCTGCAGGGAAGGTGAGGCATCATCATCCACAACCACCTGTGTCAGACCATATCTGTCACGCAGGTTGATAAAGTGCAGGGCGCCATGGTTGCGGTCCCTGTGAACCCATCCGTTGAGGATGACAGTCTTTCCTTCGTCGCCGGCTCTGAGCTGGCCGCAGGTAACTGTCCTCTGCAAAAAAGCTTCTTCCATAAATTTCATCTCCTTTGGAGTTGTTTAATATTATCACTAGGGGGAAATCTTTGCTAGAAGAATTGCTCTTCCTTTCTTGGTAGGAAAAATCAAGTCTTTTCGGCTAAAAACAAGCTGTGTGGCCATAAAATAACGACCAAAAAGAATTTAAAAAAAGGTATATACATAAATTTTCAAAAAATGTAGTATATACCAAAAAAAGGGGTATAACTTAAGGAGTGAACGAGTTAGAAAGGGATATGTCGTAATCTTCCTTCTCTGTTTATCTTCCTTCCTTTTGATATTTCTCTTTTTTGAATGTGGTTGCAGATACCACTATTAGTAGATCTCCTCAGTCAAAGGGCTTCTTCCTGTTAGAGAATCTCAATTCCCCCTCCTTTAAAATCTGATTTGGGAGAGACTCTTTGGCTGATTTACTTTTTCCCCCTACAGATAAAAAGATAACTATTGCAAACCCAATGGAAAGAGTCTATCCTATTCTTGCTAGGAGTAGTGGAATGGGGAATAGACTAAGTATAGATATAGCAATAAATTATAGGGGGGGGG
>CAVIAZ010000181.1:0-2391 GCA_963640795.1 bacterium
TAACTCAATAAAACAACAGTGTAACCAACCCCCACATCGATCTATCAACCCAAATCGAGTAGGAGGATTTTTCCAATCCTCCTCTCACACCACATAGCATGCCGGTCGGCACTACGCGGTTCAACTTTGAAATAATGTCACGTAGTGGCTTTTCTCCATATAGTAATCTACACAGGAGATTAGTCCCCGTCTCATTAGAATTTGCTTGGAGATGGCCTTGTTTACGCATGTTTTCAATGCAACAAACTGGTATCTATCTCCTATGTATGCAGTTACTCTGGCCAAATCTTTGTTTATCCCGAGTTTCTGCAGACCCCACTGCCTTTTCGAAGGAACCTTCCATTGTTTCCATATTATGATTCTTATCATCGTACGTAAATGAGCGTCGATTACCTCCAGTTTAGTTTTCATCACACCGAGTCTGAAGTAATTTATCCACCCTCTTATGACTTCATTAAGCTTTTGGAATCTGTAGTCGATGCTTACGCTCCAATTGCGACGGCATAGTTCCTTTAATTTGGCTTTGAACTTTTCCACTGATGTATCATGTGGTTTGGGAAGCCAGAGTTTCTTTCTCTCTTCGAAGTAGAAGCTGTACCCCAAGTATTTGAGTTTACTTGGTCTGCATACATGGGACTTCTCTGCGTTGACCTTCAATCCGAGTTTGTCTTCTATAAAGCGTGTTATCGACTCCATTACTCTTTTAGCACTCGCCTCGCTCCTTGTAGCGATTACGCAGTCATCGGCGTAGCGGACGAAATGCAATCCTCTCTTCTCCAGTTCTCTGTCTAGCTCATTGAGCATTACATTCGCAAGTAAAGGCGAAAGTCCGGAGCCTTGGCTTACCCCTCGGTCTGTTTCCTCAAAAACACCTCCGTTTATGACTCCGGCTTTCATGTATTTCCTTATCAAGGATTCTACATCGCCATCGTTTATGACTCGCCCGATTAGGCTCATCAATCTGTCTTGGGGAATGTTATCGACCTAAATTCTCGCACATTTTGTAGCACTAACCCTCTCCGGTAGGGTTATTTTTTAGAAATAAATGAGATAGAGTGTTGACCCTTTGCTGAAGATAGTGCTACAATTGTAGCATGAATGAAATAGCTAAACCAGATTACAAATATGTCTACGAAAAGGCCAGAAAACTATATAGAGTTGTGCTGGATAAACCCACCTATGACAAAGACAAGAAGAAGACAATTCATCACTATGAAACTGTCGGTAAGGCGATGGAGAAAGGCGGAGAAATTGAATTCGGCTCGAAGTACGCTGCAATCCATGACATTGAGAACAAAAAAGATATAGTCCCTACAGTCAAGGAAGTTATACCGTCAGGAGAAGTGCTTGTTCTTAAGGCTGCAAGTAAAGAGGTAGGTTTACAAAAGACTCTTGCAAGTGCCTTCGGAACAGAGAAGGCCGAGAAGATTGAAGCGTTGATCTTCTTTCTGCTCTGTACTGGAGATGCTTTGATGAATGCTGAAGATTGGTGTGCCGACAGGAAGCTGAAGAGTCTTTCCAGTCCGAGAATAAGCGAACTCTTTCCCAAACTTAACGAAACAGCATGTTCCGCTTTCTTTTCGACATGGGTAAAGGAGAAAGCAAAGAACAAGAGTGTCTGCTACGATATAACAAGTGTAAGCACATATGCTACCGATATGGATATTGCTGAATACGGCTATAACAGAGACCATGAGAAATGGCTCAAGCAGATTAATCTCGCCATGGTTACTGATAAGGAAAGTCATATTCCACTAGCCTTCAGACCGCTCAATGGAAGTCTCAGTGACAGCCAGACACTGATGGATACTATCCGGGATTTTGAAGGATATGGAGCAAAACCATACGGTTTTATAATGGATAAAGGCTTTTGGAAGAAAGAATTCCTGGATATGCTTCACACAAAAGGGGTTAAGTCAACAATTCCTGTTCCTTCTTCAGTCAACTGGGCCAAGGAGTTGATAAAAGAGCACAAGAATGATGTGTTTTCTACTTGGTATGAAGATGACGAAGGCAACACCACCTTCTGCTACACAGTCTACGATCCACAGAAAGAAGGAAGGCATGTCTGGGCACATATATACTACTCCCCTGCAATAGCGGAAGCAAAGAAAGATAAATTCATAAAGGAGTACATGACGAGAAGGAAGGAACTTGAAGAAGATAAAAGAAATGAGAAGCACAAAGCCTTCTATGATGAATTCTTCACTGTTTCAAAGAAAGGATGTAAAGGAAAAATTCATGTTACCGCCAAAAGGCCATTTCCCGAGATTCTCGATGAGAAGATATTCGGTTATTGGGTTCTTTATACCGATATGGAGAAGGATGCAATACAAGCCCTGATAATGTATAGAGATAGAACGTACATAGAAAGCGGATTCGATGACCTAA
>CAVIAZ010000182.1:0-2355 GCA_963640795.1 bacterium
AGATTATAAAGGTAACGTGTCTTATCGACATAAATACAGTCATTTTTTATGAGAGCCTCAAATGTTCCATTCACCTGATTAATTTTTTTCATAATCTGCCTCTGCATTAATAATACAACAAAAAGATAAGAAACAAAGTCTCTTATATTCAAGTATGAATGAAAAAAGGTTATCATCCAGGTGTTATGAAAGACAGAACGAAGACACTGCTTTCTGTGTTTTTTTCATTTCTCAAGATAGGTGCATTCACCTTTGGTGGAGGCTATGCAATGATTGCCCTCCTTGAGAATGAGTTCGTGCAGAAGAAAAAGTGGATAGATAAGGATGAGTTTCTCGATATGGCTGCCATAGCCGAGTCGACCCCTGGGCCCATTGCCATCAACAGCGCAACTTACATCGGCTACAAGATAGCGGGAGTATTCGGTTCAACAGTCGCAACAATAGCTGTTGTTATTCCATCATTTGTCATTATTTATGTCATTTCCCTCTTCTTTGAGAAGTTCCTTTCCTTAAAGTGGGTGGGGTATGCCTTTAACGGTATCCAGGTATGTGTTGTCTACCTTATCCTGACAGCGGGGCTGAAGATGCTAAAAGAGTCAGAAAAGGATGCGCTGAGTATCATCATATTCATAGTCGTACTTGTCCTGAGCATCCTTTTCTCTGTCCTTTCTGTATCATTCTCCTCTGTCTTCTTCATTCTTCTTTCGGGGCTTCTTTATCTTGTTGTCTCTGCAATAGAGAAGGGGGTGAAGAAATGATTCTTCTTAAGCTCTTCTCCTCATTCTTCATAATAGGGCTTGTCTCCTTCGGTGGAGGCTATGGGATGATTTCCCTTATCAGGGAGACTGTTATCAAGAACGGATGGCTTACTGAAGGAGAACTTATGTCGTTCATAGCAGTGAGTGAGTCGACACCCGGCCCGATAGCAGTCAACATGGCAACCTTCATCGGTTCCTCTCAGGCGGGGGTACTTGGCGCTTTTCTTTCGACATTAGGGGTAGTGCTCCCGTCCTTCATCATAATCCTAATAATAGCTGCAGTATTGAAAAACCTTTTGAAGTACAGAAGTGTGAATGCCTTTCTCTCCGGGGTGAGACCCTGTGTAATAGCCCTAATAACTGCAACTGCTGTAACAATGGGAATTTCTCAATTCGGACTCTTCTCCTCTCCTGATATGAAGTCACTTCTTGTCTTCTTTCTACTATTTGTCATTCACTTCATTTATAAGATGACAGCAAAGAAGAATCCTTCCCCTATATTGATGATAGTTCTTTCCGGAGTGATGGGGATGGTTATATGGGGTTTTACAGGATAGAGATGTAGGCTCCGATTCCCTTATAGTCTTCATATTTGGGATAGACCGGTATCTGGTAATACAGGCCGATACTCACGTTATAATGTTTCCCGATCTGGAGTAGAGTGTAGAACTTCGGCCTGAACATGATTCCATTATTTGCCAGGAAGATTCTTGTTGTGTCCTGCGGAATCTTGGCATATTGCATGAAGTATCCCACATCAATTGCAACATAGGAACGGCTGATCCATGCCTGGGCAAGTTTCCATGAGAACATTGCTCCTCCCTCTGCCATATATTCAAGGGATGCAGCTCCTCCGCTTCCCCCGATTGGAGAGAGGAAGTAATCTCCCAGTCCATATAAAGCGAATTGGAAAGACTCTGTCTCGAGTCCCAGGTTCAAGCCACCCCCGATGGCAAAGGTATCTTTCCTGAGCATTGTTGCCCTTCCAAAGAGATCAATTATGAATGAAGCTGTCTCAGCTTCGCTTTGCCACCAATTCTTATCATTCTTCTTGGTCAGAACGTACCCGTGTTCTTCCAAAGCTTTTGCCAGGGACTCAATAAACTCATCATCTATCTCAATTGTTTCTGCAAAGAGATTGAATGAGAGGAGAACAACAAAGAGGAAAACAAATACTCTTTTCATGTCCCGCTCCCCTCGTTTGGTCCTGTCTCATTTTTGTCATCATTTCCATTTTCTTCGGTATTCTCAGTAGATTCAGCAGGATTAGTAGATTCAGCAGGATCAGTAGATTCAGCAGGATCAGTAGATTCAGCAGGATCAGTAGGTTCAGTAGGAGTAGTAGGTTCAGTAGGAGTAGTAGGTTCAGTAGGAGTAGTAGGTTCAGTAGAATCTTCTGAACCTGAATCTTCACCATCTCCTGCATCAGTATCGGTATCAGTATCGGTATCAGTATCAGTATCAGTATCAGTATCAGTATCAGTATCAGTATCTGTATCTGTATCTGTATCTGTATCTGTATCTGTATCTGTATCTGTATCTGTATCGTCCGAAGAATCTTTCACAGTTATGGTAGGTTCAAAGCTATCCAGGGCAT
>CAVIAZ010000183.1:0-2349 GCA_963640795.1 bacterium
CTGAATAATCAACTTTCTGGCTGGAAAACGGCAATTTGGGGGGAGTGTATTTTCTGTAGGGGCGGGGCTCAAAATAATACCGGAAAAGGGGAAATTTCCGGGCAGGGTCAGAAAACTTTGACAAAATCCCGGATTTTTCTGTTTAAGTAGTATGAGACGAATTTTATTCATATTGGCTATGTGTGTTATTTTGGTGTTTACTTCCTGCTCTGGTGAAATCAGGACAGAGGTGACTCTTTCCTTATATGATGACCTCTCATGGGAGCAGGTCACCGGAGAGAGCATGTGGTTCAAGGTACGCTACTTTGACGGGGAGAGCGTTAAGACTGAGTACATATCTGCAGGGGACAGATCTATAACAGTGGAGGTTTCGGGGGTATCATTATCGGTATTTGCATTCTATCCCCTAGGGAACCTTTCCCCTCTGGGAGGCTTCTGGGAGGGAGGAGACAGTAAGAAGGTATATGTCCAGGCTCCCTGGGGATACTTTGCCTCCATGCTGATAGATGCTGCAGAGACTATGCCCGAGAGTGTGAGGGAACTCTCCGTCCGAGCCCTCAAGGATGATAACCCAGACCTTGGTGCTATTAAGAGGGAGGACTTCCTTTCCTCCCTCTACAGCGGAACGCTGAGTGAGAAGTCCATTAAACTCTCGAAGAAGTACAGCGTCCCACTGGACGGTGTCCTCAACGGGTATTGGGTGAGTCTCTTCTCCCATTCCTCCTCATTTACAATCAACACTACCGGAGACGGGATGACACTCTCCCTTCTTCCGGGTATATGGTACTACCTCAATACTGACAGGGAGATGATGCTTGAGATTGTCATATCGGATGAAGGGGAGTATTGGGTGAAGCACAAGGCAATGCCGAAGTGGTCATAAGTATTGTTTTCGCATTACCTATGGTCTAAAATGCAGGTATGGAATCATTAAGAGAACTCTACAGAATAGGTTACGGTCCGTCATCCTCCCATACGATGGGCCCGAGAAGTGCAGCAGAGAGGTTTGTCAAGGAACATCCTGAAGTAAAGGATGTCAGGATAGAGCTTTACGGCTCCCTTGCAGCAACAGGGAAGGGACACCTTACAGATAAGGCGGTATTGACTGTCATGGAAGATAACAAAGTGAAAGCAGATGTTGTCTGGTTCCCCTCTGTATTCAAGCCTTTCCATCCTAATGCACTTACCTTCGTCTCTGGTGATATCACAGAAACATATTACTCTGTAGGAGGAGGAAAGATAGTAAAGGAAGGGGAGAAGAGTGAAGCTGATGACACTGTCTACCCCGAACTCATCCTAGGTGATATGGAGAAGATGCTCAACTATTGTGACTACCAGGGCTACCAGATGTGGGAAGTTGCAGTTGAGCATGAAGGAAAAGAGATTCTCGATTATGTCGGAGAAGTATGGCAGGTGATGAAGGAGGCTATAATAAGAGGACTTGAGAATGAAGGAGTTCTCCCGGGAGGCCTCAAACTCCAGAGGAAAGCCTGTCAGTCACATGCGAAGTCAATCGATTTTGCCGGGAGCCTTGGAAACACTTCCCGTGCACTCTCCTACGCACTAGCCGTAAGTGAGGAGAATGCAGGAGGAGGAAGGATTGTTACAGCACCCACATGTGGTAGCTGTGGTGTTCTTCCCGGAGTGCTCTACTACCTCCAGCAGGAGTACAGGATACCGGAAATAAGAATACAGAGAGCGCTACTGACAGCAGGGCTTGTTGGAAACATAGTAAAGTCCAACGGATCAATAAGCGGAGCAGAGGTAGGTTGCCAGGGCGAAGTAGGAGTTGCCTGTGCAATGGCAGGTGCTGCAGCAACACAACTTCTTGGCGGTTCTGTCCACCAGGTTGAGTATGCCGCTGAGATGGGCCTGGAGCACCATCTCGGCCTAACATGCGACCCCTTGATGGGGCTCGTGCAGGTTCCCTGCATAGAGCGTAATGCAATGGCATGCATGAGAGCTATCGACCATGCATCCTTTGCACTTATGAGTGATGGAAGACATAAGGTAAGCTTTGATGATGTAGTAGAAGTCATGATGGAGACAGGAACAGCCATTCCATCCCTTTACAGGGAAACAAGTAAAGGGGGACTGGCGAAGGTTGTTGACAATGACGATTGAAAATAAAGCAATTTCCACTTGCATCCTTAGTCCAACACGACTATCATTATTTACATGGGGAAAGAGATAACTTCAGTAACTACAATAAATTATAGGGGGGGGGGTATAGCTCCCTAGCCTTCTTAGACCCCAAAGAAACTAACACAACAAGAACATACATAAACATTAACGACCACATGGCACTAAATACATGTGGCCTTTTTTACGTCAAAAACTCCACGCCAG
>CAVIAZ010000184.1:0-2327 GCA_963640795.1 bacterium
CTCCTGGAGACCCTACGTCCTCATTCTTGACTGGTTCCACCTTGCAAAGAGGATAAAGGAGCTGATCTCCATGTGTCTCAAGATGCCCAAAGATAAGAAAGGTCCCATCATTAAGAAGATACTCAACTTCCTCTGGGTTGGTAATACGAATGGTGCTATAGCGTATATAGAGAGTTTTAAGAGTTCCATCATCAAGAATGAGGATGTTCATAAGGAGATGATTGCATACATTCAGAGAAAGAAGGAAAACATCTGTTGCCATGCTTTACGCAGGGAATTCAAGCTCAGACTCAGTTCAAATACCGCAGAGAAGAGCAATGATCTCGTTGTTGCAGACAGGCAGAAGCATAATGGAATGAGTTGGTCATACGAAGGAAGCGGAGCATTGGCTCTCCTCAGTGCTACCCGCAGGAATAATGCTCTATCATTGTGGATAACAGAAAGGAAGGTTTCTTTGAACCTGAAAGAGGTTGGTCAGACCTTGGAGGGGCCTAAAGCTGCCTGATTTCATCCGCACAAGTCGAAAACATTATTGCCCTAGCTGGAGCTTAACATTAAACTATGAATATAAATAATTTGTGTTTGGAGGTTGTTGTATGAAAACCATGTCTATACAAGTTTCCTTCCCTGAAGGGATGATTCAGTACCTTTCTTCTGATGACCCAGTTCTTGTTCTCAGACAGAACGCAATGATTCTCTATCCTTTAATTAAAAACCTAACTATTTCCCACGGGAGAGCTGCCGAGCTTCTAGGAATCCACAAAAGAGACCTGATTGAGCTTTATTCCTCCATGGGAATTCCCTATCTTACTCAAACTGACGACGAACTTCAGTCCGAGCTGAATACGTTAAATAAGGTCTTAGAGGGGCACAAATGATTAACAATTTCCCAATTTATCGGACTAAAACCTCTTAACTCAAGTCTTGTCCTTAGGCGGACGGCCTCTCTTCCTCTTCGGCTTATCATCATCCGTATTCTCTTTTTTAGGCCTTCCAGGTTTTCTTTTCACTGACGTATCTTCCGCAAGACCGAGCTTCACCATCAGCTCAAAGACTGACGGAAGAGTATTGCATCTCCAGTATCCGTCATTAAGCTTTGGAGTAGTGTTGATGTCGCCTTTGACGTTTCTCCATACAGAAGAGAGGTCGTCCATCATATCACCATAGGTAAGGTCATCAAGAACTCCGCAATTCTCCGCTTTCTTGCTTATTCTTGACGTCAGCACAGTTGCAATGAAGTTGATGAATTCAGAACCTCTGACAGCAAAGTCTCCCTGGACATTTGTTGTTGTCAGACCGATGTCTCCCTTGTATTGAGCAAACATCAATTCCAGGAGCCATCTTTCGTCATATATCTTGTATACCTCTTCCAGAGGGAGGTCCAGGTCGGAAATGAATGCTATAGTTCCAAAGCGCTCTTTCTTCTCCTCATAGGCTTCTTTGTCATAATCTCCATTCTTGATTGACTGGTTGATGTAATTCTGATCCTCTTTCCCTGCTCTGTAGACATCCTTGAATGTGTAGAGGAATCTTCCATCCTTTAACTTAATCTTCTTCCCCTGGATTGTCTTATCCTTGTAACGGAAAACGGTATCATAAGAGAAGCCGTCATTCTTACTTACAATAGAAGCATCTCTTTTCTGTGGCAGAATGTAATGCAGGTCTTCATGCTCTTTCAACTCTGTCTCAATACTCTTTATAGAAAATCCCTTATCAGCAACAAGTATTCCCCTTTCTATCTTATTCATCTTTATGAAACTGCTGACTGCAGTTGTGTCGAGATTGTTCCCCGGAAATACCTCTGAACATATAGGCTCCTTAAGCTCTGTATCGAAGGCATACATGAGGGAAACATCCTTTACTCCCTTAAGCCTGGACTTACGGCTATATGCCGAAAAGTCATTAACTCTGCTGTTATCCTGCTTAAGTGACCCGTCTATGGCAAGCCTGTGAGTTTCCACAACATTTTCCATTCTCAATGAGAAGAAGCTAATCCTTTTCTCTGTATCCATGCCGACTCTCTTCAAAAGGTCTGTCACACTGTTCTTACTCATTGAACACCCGGGGTAATAAACCCTTGTGAATGTCCTGTTGTACTCGGTGGAGTACCTGTTGGATGCAATATGTGGCTTAAGTACTCTCAAGAAAGCAATAGCCATTATGGCTGTTGCATCCTTTACAGGGTATACAGAAAGAAGATTCTTGTAGAGGTCATCCGCCTCCTTATACAAAAACGCTGCAGCTCCGTAACTTAATTCCTCCGGTTCGGTCTTCGTCTTCTCTGCCTTCGGAACATACTCTCCATTTATTATATGTCCTATCACTTT
>CAVIAZ010000185.1:0-2299 GCA_963640795.1 bacterium
TAAGTGGCCGAAAATGTCATGATTTTGGCGAAAATTCTTAAAAAAAGTTAAAAATGTCTTCAAAACAGTATCTCTCAGGGGAAAATCTAACTGCCTGAATGATAATTTTAAATTTTCTCTCCTGCTCTGAACTGTCGCTTCCGACATGTCTGGTATACCGGTGTATGTAGAACTTATAGGAGGAAAAAGATGGATTACACAATCTCGTTCTATTGTGATTATATAAGTGATGATTATTGTGATGTAATGTTCATTTCTGAAAAAGAAGGCTTCATGCTGTTGGGAAGTGAGTGGAAAATCAAGAGACCTACAAAGGCAGACGAGTTCCAGCCTGAATGGTTGGATGTGAACGAATCCTACTAGGAGAGAGCGGTATTTCCTCTTTCCTGATACTGGAACTCAAGAAAAGTCCCCCTGAGGTGAAATCTCAAGGGGAGATGAATCAGACTCTGTCCATAGCTTCGATGAAATCGTGCTGGTCAGTGAAGATTTCCTCTTTGTAGGGGTTCTTCTTCTGTGCTTTTGCACGTTTGATGATTGAAGCAAGGATAAGTACATTGGCAATCAGGGCTATGACAGCGATTATGCCCTGCATTCTCGGCTCTGCTGAAGTCGGACGGACAGAGGCATCCATGAAGCCGTCTTTATAGAGTGACGGTATGACTGTGAACACACTGTTATCCTGGAAGAGTGGGAACACCTGTGCAAACATACACCACAGTGCAAGTGTGTTGGCACGGTTCTGAATCCATCCGCCTTTGTTCCAGAAATGGTTAGCAAAGGTTGGAGCCAGGAGAAGAGCCAGACCGCAATACCATGCATGGGTTGGAAGACAGTTGTATGTGTACTCGAAGTTCCAGAGGTCGTATGCAAGGATGTAGCACCATGTCATATCGGGCCAGAGCATATCTTTCTGGTCCTTGGAAGAGTAGATTCCCCACCATGCTGTCATACAGAAGATGTTGATAATGCCCGCAATGCCGTTGAGCCAGTTCCACCAGCCACCATAAAGCCATACATTCTCACTTGAAAGCCACCAGCGGTCACCGAACTCTTTGAGTGCGATGGCACCCTTGATGCCTGACTCGAAGTCACTTGCGACGGCGATGAGGATATTGATGGCTACAATGACAAACGGGAATGCCTTGAACCACTGTGTGCTCCCGATACTCCACTTGTACTTGAGCATCATAAAGCCAATACATCCTGTGGTTGCTGCATAGAGCTTTGCATAGTGGAACCAGCTGTTCATGTTTGTGTAGGTCTGGTTGTTGAGCGCCCATTCAGCTCCGCACTTTGCACCGATGGCAATGGCGATAAAGTAAATCGTCAGTCCTGCCGGGAGTATGATAAAGCAGAAGAGCCCGCCAGCTTTTGTGCGCCTTGCAATTTCATTTGCAAGTACAAGTCCGGTGAATACCAATAGAAAACCGAGGAGCTGGTACGCTGCGGTTCCACCATAAATCTGGAAAAACATAGTTGTCCCTCACTTTGATAATTTTTCCCCCGTCTGCAGTATGCAGAATCCTGTCTGCCGGGATGGATTATCTTTCGATATTTTTATATACAATACCACTGGATGTTTCATGGGACAATACAAAAAGGCTGTCATTTGTTCGTTTTTTCAGTTGATGAACTCGCATTTGTTAATTTTTGATATATACTCTATCTCAAGGAGAACAGAAGACGATGACTCATGATGAATTTGTTAAGGCTGCTTCCTTCTGGGATGGAAAGAGTGGGGTGAAGATGGATGAAGATGAACTCAGAAGACGGGTGTATGACTATCTTGCTTCCGCCAGGGTGTGTGCACTTGCCACGGGAAGCGGGGACTATGTCAGATGCACTCCCCTTGAGTACAGCTTCCATGATGGTGATTTCTGGATTTTCACAGAGGGCGGCCATAAGTTCATATCACTTGAGAAGAACGCGAATGTCTCGCTTGCCGTATTTGACAACAATCCGTCATTTGACGCTCTCAGGAGTGTCCAGGTGGAAGGTCGGGCAGAGATCGTAGAGCCGTTCTCTGAGAGGTATGTCAAACATGCAGAGTACAGGAAGATCCCTCTTGAGGCTTTGAGGAAACTCGCATTGGAAGGTCATCCGATGTATCTTATTGCTGTTCATCCCGTAAAAGCAGACGTGCTCTTCTCATCTTTCAGGAAGGACGGGTTTGATTCGAGAGAAACTCTTACTTTTTTTTAGGAAATGTGTTTTTTTTCTCTAACAGAATCTTTAGAATGCCGTATATATTAATGTAACGCGGAGTAAAGAATGGTTGAAGAGAGATTAAAATCCT
>CAVIAZ010000186.1:0-2286 GCA_963640795.1 bacterium
GAAAACAACACATAATATACAGATAACCCAATCCCTCTTTCAGGGAAAGAGGTTTATCATTATTAGCATGAAAAAATTGCTGATTACATCCATCATTGTCTTTTTTTCTATCTGTGCTGTCTTTGCAGCCCCTTCTTTCGAGAAATACTTTTCCCCATCCTCTATCCAATATTCGTCTTCAACACAGGAAAGTGCGGCAAATGCTGCCTCTCTAACGGAGATGCTTTATGCCCTTGGTAATCTATACAGCTACCTGGACCAGAATTACCTTTACGAGATAGACAATGACTCGATGAAGAATGCCGTTATATCAGCAATGATTGATTCCCTAGGAGACAAGTATTCCTATTTTGTAACTCCTGATGAAGCAGAAGACTATAAGGAAGACAGTGATGGTAAATATGTCGGAATCGGAACTTATCTGACAAAAGTTAATCCAGCATATATCGATTGGGAAGACCCTTCAACTTATATGGTTATAATAACATCACCATTTCCAGGCGGACCGGCAGACAGGGCTGGGCTCCGTGCCGGTGATATGATCAGCCATGTAAATGGTGAAGAAATTTACGAACTCAACGCTACAGATGCAAGCAAAAAAATCAGAGGAGAGGCGGGGACATCTATCACTCTTACCGTCCATCGCGGATCCGCCACCTTTGATATCACCCTTATGCCGGAGGAAATAACTACACCAACTACATCAAAGACAATCCTTGATGGGGATATCGGATATCTGGCTATTACCCAGTTTTCAAAGACAACATACGACAGCGTCAAGGAAGATTTAAACACTCTTCTCGAGGAAGGAGCTACAAGTCTCATCATTGACTTGCGGAACAACGGGGGAGGTGTTGTTGACTCAGCTCTCAGTATTGCTAACATGTTTGTTGAGGGCGATAAAGTCCTGATGACAACTAAATTCAAGGAATCAGCATCTAAGAAAAATACAACTTATACTTCGACGGACCAGCTTTCTGTACCACTCTCTTTTCCAATTGTCCTCCTTGTAAATGGAGGCACAGCAAGTGCCAGTGAGATTTTGACAGGAGCACTCAGAGACAATGACAGGGCTATTGTCGTAGGCTCTCAGACTTATGGAAAAGGAATAATGCAGTACTCTATTTCCTTTATGGGAGGATATCTGAACCTTACTGTTGCCAACTACTACACTCCCAGTGGAAAATCAATTCATGAGATTGGAATTACTCCTGATTTCGTTGTCGAAACCTCTGAGTATACAGATGAAGAACTATCTGCATATGCAGAATTCCTCAAGGAAAGCTATATGAAAGACTGGCTGGCAGATTATCCTGAGTACTCAAAGGAGAATATCCTGGCATTTGCAGAAAAATACCAAGATAGTGGAGTTCCCTATGATCTTTTATGTCTCTTAATCCGCAATGAATATATTTACTCTCTCAATTATGACGAACGACCTGTTGCTGATCCTGATTTTGACACTCAACTAAGTAAAGCTATTGAAGTTATCAGGAGTGAAATTTCAGTAACAGATCTCGATATTCAGAAAGAAGAAGGTCTCTGATGCGCATTTTCCTTTTAGACAAATTTTACTCAGGAGAAGAGATTTATCCCCTTAAAAAAAGAGAAATTCTATATCTGGAAAAAGTCTTACGGATGGAAGACGGAGTTACCTTTACAGCAAAAGATTCAGCTGAGAACTATTACACGGCTACTTTACTCAAAGAAGGACTCCTCTCTTTATCTCCGACAACTTCTCCAGAAGACACTTTGTGGGATGCACTTTCTGCATACAAAGGTGCTTTTGCCCCAATAGACATGTATGTTTCCGTTCTCAAGGGAAAGAAAAATGAAACAGTTGTGAGGTCCCTCACTGAAATTGGTGTAAGACGGATTATCTTTGTTAGGACAAAATTCTGTCAAGAAAACGAATTATCTTCACATCAGATGGACAGGCTTGGAATAATTATAAAAGAAGCTGTTCAGCAATGTGGTGGAAGACTACCTTCACTTGAAGGCCCAATTAATTTCGATAAAGCCATAAGAAACGCAGAAGGAAAAATCCTAATTCTTCACCAATCTCTGCGAAAAAATACACTCTCCCTAAAAGACATTAATTTAAGTGATTCTATTACATCATGCTTTATAGGTCCAGAAGGTGGTTTTTCTGACGAAGAATGCATTCAAGCAGAAGAAATAGGCGCTTTTTCTATCCTTCTGAAAACCAATATTTTAAGAGCAGAAACAGCGTCTATATATGCAGCTTCTGCTATTCAGACGCTGATTCACTAGCAAATTATACAC
>CAVIAZ010000187.1:0-2247 GCA_963640795.1 bacterium
CAAAAAGCTTTCTCCATGACTACAGCCAGATGCAGTAGTTCCTTTGCGGGTATTGAGGGCAGATTGGGAAAAATACCTTCTGTCCTCTTAAGTCTGATTATGCAATGACGCCCGACGGAAAAACATATCCGAAAAATCCGAATGTAGATGACGGCAGGAGCCGTTCTATTTCGGGCTAAGAAACAGAAAAGATACCTTCTATTTTTCATTATGATGAAAAGGAAATTAATAAGGAAAATGAGAAAGAAAACAGCCGGAATAGCAAAAACGTATCTGAATTGGAGGATATACATAGCTTCTCAGACTATCATAATCCACTGATAAAAAAAGACGGTTCTTCACAAGTATCTGACTGACAAATAATGGATTCTGGAATAGAATCACTCTTATGAACACAGATTTGATTTACAACATTATCATGATCCTTGTGGGAATAATCCTGATTTATCTGGCAATCAAGAAGGAGATGGAGCCGACACTCCTCCTCCCGATGGGCTTCGGTGCCATCCTGGTGAACATGCCCGGATCTGTCATTGCTGATGAAATCGGCATCTTCACATGGCTCTACAATTTCGGTATTGAGACCTATGAGGTCTTCCCGCTCCTGCTCTTCATTGGAATCGGGGCAATGATTGATTTCGGACCGCTTATCCAGAAGCCATGGCTTATCTTCGTGGGCGCAGCAGGACAGGGTGGCATCTTCCTCTCGATGATGCTTGCTTCATTCTTCTTCCCTCTCAACGATGCCGCTTCAATCGGTATCATCGGCGCAGCAGACGGCCCGACAGCCATCCTGGTATCACAGAGACTCGGCAGCCAGTTCATAGCTCCGATTCTTATTGTAGCTTACTGCTACATGGCACTTGTACCTATCATCCAGCCGGCAGTACTGAAGCTCACAACAACAAAGAAGGAAAGGGAAATCAAGATGAGTTACCGCGCAGGTGCCATCTCGAAGTCTACAAAGATTATCTTCCCTATCGCAGTATCTATCATATGTTCTCTTCTCGCTCCGGACAGTGCTGCCCTTGTCGGTATGCTTATGTTCGGTAACCTTCTGAGGGAATGCGGTGTCCTTGATTCACTTTCACGTGCAGCACAGGATATCCTCTCCCCACTCATCTCACTTCTTCTCGGACTTGCTATTGCTCCGATGATGAAGGGCCCGGATCTCCTCACAGTCAACACACTGATGATTATTGCATTCGGTCTTCTTGCATTCGTATTCGATACGGCATGCGGAGTATTCTTCATGAAGATAGTCAATATATTCCTTCCGAAGGAGCACAAGGTTAATCCGCTTATCGGAGGATCAGGAATATCAGCATTCCCGATGTCCAGCAGAGTTGTCCAGAAGGTCGGACAGGAAGCCAACAAGCAGAACCATCTTCTGCCGTTCGCACTTGGTGCAAACGTTGCAGGCCAGATTGGATCTGTTCTCGCAGGCGGTCTGATTCTCTCAATGTTCGGTTAATAGGAGGTAAGATATGTTTGGTCACGTAACTGATGTAGCTGCCAAGTCTGTTGGCGAAGCTGTAAAATTCGGATTCCGCGCCTGGGCACTCCTTGCCCTTGCCATGGGAGTCATCTACCTTGTTGTGGTTATTCTGAACAAGGTTTCAAATAAGAAGAAGGATGAGAATAAATAAGTTTCACCTTCCCATGTTACGGCTCTCCAGAAGGAGGGCCATTTCTTTTCCCGGCTGCTTAATTTTGTACCATCCGAAATGAACTACCACCCCATGCGGTGACTTCGTCGTCCTATGAAAATGGTACTCTGTCTTACTTCATAGACACAGGTGCAAGTACATTAGCAATGAATCTTGCCTCGTACTATCAAAATCGGACTCGATACTATGTCTACTTTCGACTACACGAATATGGCATCCCACACTCTTGAGGCGTCTCAAGCCCTTGCGCTTATATACTTTACGGGCTATCTGACAATCAAGGACGGAAACAGAAGAGCCATTACACTCGCTTTTCCGAACAATGAGGTCCGCCTAGCTTTCACACAGAACCTGATGAAACTGTATTCCGGTCTTGATGTTGGAGTTTATCTTGATGACGCCTATAGAGCCATCACTAATCATGATATTCCCTCTCTTAGGAAGATTATGAATGCTTACTATGAAAAAATCCCTTACGTGATACTAAGTAAGGAAATCGGCTACCAGAGCATGTTCTATGCCTTCTTTCTTATCATGGGGGTTGACTCCATTATCGTTGAGGATAAAACAACGCTTG
>CAVIAZ010000188.1:0-2245 GCA_963640795.1 bacterium
TATTCTCCTCCCACAGGGCAAGCCCTGGGGTTCCCGCTGACAAGGAGTTTAACAAAGGAAATTATTGATGAAAATAGCAATTCTTGGTGCAGGTGCGATGGGCTCCCTCTATGGGGCATATCTCTCCCGGAAAAATGAGGTATGGCTTCTTGATACCAATAAGGAAAAGGTAAAGGAAATCAATCACAGCGGAATAACCGTAACCGAAGCGGATGGAACTGACCATCTCTTTTCTCCACATGCTGCGACAGATCCGTGTGATGTAAAAAAAGCCGATCTTGTCATTGTCTTTGTGAAGGCTATGTTTACAGAAGATGCACTTGAAGCCAATAAGGACATAATAGGGGATGAGACATATCTGATGACACTCCAGAACGGTGCGGGGCATGAGAAAAAGCTCCTCAGGTATTCTGATAAGAGTCATGTGATTATAGGGTCAACGCAGCATAACAGCTCTCTTCTCTCTCCGGGCCATATAAAGCACGGGGGAAGCGGAATGACTATGATAGGACTCCTTTCCGGTGATAAATCCGCCATCTCCCCGATAGCAGAGACATTTACAGAATGCGGCCTTGAGTGCGTCATTTCGGAGAGCATACAGTACCAGATATGGCATAAGCTCTTCACAAACACAGCAGCAAGTTCCCTTACTGCCATATACCAGGTTCCTCTTGGAAGGATAGTCTCAGATCCTCTTCTCAACGGGAAGATGAGAACTCTTGCAGGAGAAGCTGTAAATGTGGCAAATGCCCTCGGCCTTCCCTTTGAGAGGGATGAGGTCATAAAAGAGATTGAAGAAGTCTGTGCAAAGGCCCCCGATGGCTACACATCAATCTATTGGGATATAAAAAACGGCAGGAAGACCGAAGTCGATACCATCTCGGGAGCTGTGCTTACTACGGCACGGGAATTGGGAATTTCTGTCCCTGAACATGAGTGGGTTGTAGAGAAGATCCATGAGATGGAGATAAAGTGAGCAGTTCAAAAGATATGACAATATATGAGATAGCGTCCCTTGCGGGGGTGTCAGCATCGACTGTCTCGCGTGTTATTAACGGCTACCCGTATGTGAAGAAAGAGACAAGGGAACTTGTACTACGTCTCCTTACGGAGAACAATTATGTACAGAATGACACTGCCCGGAGTCTCGTTACCCAGGAGAGCCGGATGGTGGGAATACTTATTGCAGACCTCCGGACAACCCACCACACGGAAGGGGTTTATTACATTCTTGAGGAACTCAGGAAAAACGGTTACTCGGCAATTATATACAATACGGGAATTGAAGAGGAAAACCAGGCAAAGTATATCCAGACTCTCGGACAGAGAAGGGTAGATGCTGCTGTGCTTATGGGGTCTGTCTACCAGAATGAGAGTGTGCTTAATGCAATACGTACATTCCTCCCGTCGGTACCGGTAATCATGTGTAACGGCTTTCTTGATGGAGATAATATCTACGGTGTGCTTTCTGATGAAAGAAGCGGAGTAAGAGATGCTGTGAAGTTGCTCTACAAGAAGGGAAGACGGAACTTTGCCTTCATCACCAACCACTACACTCCAAGTAACAGGGAGAAACTCTCGGGTTTCAGAGACGGGCTTGGGGAGTGCCTTCTTGAGGGTGTCGAAATCGAGAGTGGGGACAGTGTCGATAACATAGTAAGTGCAACAGAGGCTCTTTTGAAATCTCATCCCAGGACAGATGCAATAATATGTGCAGATGACTATACAGCACTCTCTGCTCTTCATGCACTTGCCACAATGGGGGTCAGCATTCCCGGAGATGTATCCCTGATGGGGCTTAATAACTCCCGTTATGCTGAAATAAGCAATCCCTCTCTCAGCAGCATAGACACAATGCTATACGACACTTCGATCATTGCCGTACGTAATCTCATTGAGATACTTAACGGCGGACGGGTGAACCATCACATATCACTCTGTCCCGTCATCGTAGAGAGGGCCACTACATAAGAAAACCCGGGCGATTACACCCGGGATGTGTTACTTATGAAAAATCCTTTAGTCCTTCAATTGCATATACCCTGACAGGACAGCTGTCGAGGCCCTTTATATACATCGGGGCAAATGAAATGAAGAATGTGTCACTCTTGAGTTCATCAAGATTCTTCAATACTTCAAGGAATGTGATATCTTTTGCCATACATATATCATGGAACGGTTTGACATCCTCGTTGGAATTCTCAATCGATACGCCGTCACCGAATCCGACACACTTTACGCCGTG
>CAVIAZ010000189.1:0-2238 GCA_963640795.1 bacterium
AATAACTCTAGCCAACATTCCCGTCGGTATATTTATGGACAGTAAGTTTCTTTCCGTCCTTACCGATTGCCTTTCCGTCAACTGTCACAAAACCGCCCTCAGTTTTCATCGGCATGGCAAAGAAATGATCCGGCTTGAGGTAAGTTGAGATCTTCTCTGTCTCAGGCTGTCCCTCATACTCAAGCACAGTCCCGGGTACAAAATCATCAGCAAAGATGACTTCACATGTCGAATGACTGTCATCATTCTTATCTGATGCTGCGAGAAGCATACCATAACTCTTGACACCTCTGAAGTTTGCGGGCTTGAGGTTGCTGACAAGCACGATATTGTGTCCCAGAAGTTCTTCTTTCGTGTAATACGGAACGATAGAGGAGACAATCTGTCTCGGCTCTTCTTCTCCACAATCAAGCTTCAGGATATAAAGCTTGTCACCTTCCGGGTGCTTTTCACATTCGACAATCTTACTGACCTTGAGAATGACCTTATGGGCCCAATTCTCCAATAATGACTTTTCTTCATCCATTTTGTTATTCACTTCCTTATTGGTCTTTTCTTCCTTTTTCTTCTCTTCCCTCTCGCTCTGGGACCCGCTGTAGCGTTCCCTGAGAGTGTCAATGAGTGCGTCCTCAAGCTTTGAGAAGAGAAGACCGACTTCTCCGATTCTAATCTCCCCTGTGAAGGTGCCTACACTCTTCCAGGAAAGATGCTTGTCCTCTGAGAGCATTTCAAGAATTCTCTCCCCTGTCGATGGCATATAAGGTGTAACCATGACTGCAAGATCCCTTATAAGATATATAAGGGTCCTAAGAAGTTTCTTTGCCTCATCCGGGTTTTCTGTTCTCTTCTTCCACGGCTCCCCATCCTGGAATGCCTTGTTACCTATATCCGAGAGAGCAAAGACTGCTCTCAATGCATCCCTTTCCTCTGCCTTTTCAAGAAGAGAAGTAATTTCATTCTCCTTCTCCCTGATGACAGAAACAAGTTCCTCGTCACATTCACCTTCTCCCAATGACCCGTCATAAAAACGCTTTACGAATGTCAGGGTCCTGTTTACAAGGTTAGAGAGATTTCCGATAAGTTCCTTGTTGACCTTTTCCTGAAGATCCTTCCAGGTGAAGGTGAAATCCTGCTTCTCAGGTCTGTTGTAGAACATGTAGAAACGCCATATGTCTGCAGGGATGCCGGTCTCCTCGACGTCATTGCCGAAAACTCCAATGCCCCTGCTCTTACTGAACTTTCCACCTTCATAGTTAAGGTACTCTGTACTCGACATGTGGTGGAGCATAGTCCACTTCTCACCAGTTGCAAGAAGGGAGGACGGGAAGATTACAGTGTGGAACGGTATATTGTCCTTACCGATAAACTGGAAGAGCTCCGTATTCTCAGGGTCTCTCCACCAATACTCCCAGTCATCGGTACAGTTGGCAGTAATTGAAATGTAACCGATGGGGGCATCAAACCACACATAGAAGACTTTGTCCTCGTATCCTTCCTTCGGAACAGGAATTCCCCACTTGAGGTCACGAGTGATACATCTCTCCTGGAGGCCGTCCCGTATCCAGGAAGAAGTAATCTGAACGGCATTCTTAGCCCAGAAGCCTTCCCTGCTTGCCGTTTCCATCCACTTCTGGAGCATTGGAAGAGCCTTCGGAAGGTTTATATAAAGGTTCTTTGTCTTCCTTATTTCCGGTGTATGACCACAGACGGAACACTTGGGAGCGACAAGCTCTGTCGGGTCCAGAAGGGAACCGCATGCATCGCACTGGTCTCCCCTTGCACCCTCATAACCGCACTTAGGACAGGTGCCTGAGACATATCTGTCTGCAAGAAAGCGTCTGCAGGACGGACAATAGAGCTGCTCTGTCTCTTTTTCAGTTATGTATCCGTTCTTGTCAACGGCAGAGAAGATATGCTGGACAATCTCTGTCTGTTTGGGTGTGCTTGTACGCCCGAAGTAGTCAAATGATATGTTGAACCACCTGTAGATATCTTCATGAATCTTATGATAGCGGTCACAGAGCTCACGGGGTGACACCCCTTCCTGGAGAGCCTTTGTCTCGCTTGCCGTGCCATATTCATCGGTACCGCATATATAAAGTGTCTCGTAACCACGCGAACGGCAGAAACGTGCAAAGACATCTGCACTGAGTACCTGGGTGAGGTTTCCCAGGTGCGGAATATTATTTACATAAGGTAAAGCTGATGTGATTAATCTTTTCTTCATAACGTATCCAA
>CAVIAZ010000190.1:0-2228 GCA_963640795.1 bacterium
ACAAGATTTCCTTCTTTGTCATGCTTGTAGCCAGTAAATTGCAGTGCGAACAGCAACCCTGACTTCAGGACTTCCTTCTCAGCTCCCGGCATAGAAAAAGCCCTAAAAAGGGCTCAAATACAAAATTGATTTAGTTATCGATAAAATCTCAAACTTGAATTTTATGAATACATCAAAAATTGACTTTCATGAATCTGAAATAATTCTCCTAATGAAAAATCATGATGCTGACACCTGAGGAACTATGTCGAGTTGTGTTACAGTCCTGAAATTAACCAGTGTCATCTCGGACTTCAATTTCGAGTATCCAAGTTTATCGATGATGGTAAGAAAATCTTCATTGACACATGTAGGTATCACCACCATCTGCGGGTATGTTCCCGTAACAACAGCACGGGGAGTATTTATGGCCTCCATAATACGTCCGGCACTAATCTCAAGATGGCAGTTGAAGCGAAGATAGTACTGGAGGTATCTAATCATACATAAGGCAACATAGCACATCACAAAATGTCCATGAATATGCTCATCTTTACTTACATATACCGGACGAGCTTCCAAATCAGTCTTTAGGATGCGGAAACATTCCTCAATTTTCCATTGTCCATGATAAAGTTCTCCAACTTCCTTGCTTGTAAGTTCTTTCTTGTCAGTAATAATGGCATAGTACCCATCCCATTTCGAGTCCTCGTCTATCTTATTCTGGTTTAATGTGGTTTCTCCTTCCTTAACTTCTATGTTCAGGTATTTGTTAGCACCATGTTTTGTTACACTGTTTACGCCACTCTTGGAAACCCTCTTCAGGATCTTCTCTATCTGCCTTTCTCTGTCTTCTGCATCCTTTTTTGCTCTTTTAGAATCATATGTAACATGTAGCTTTGCCTCAACCTCGACTGTTTTATACTTGGGGAGCCTGCCTTTTTTCTTCTCTTTCTTCCTTTCTTCCTTTAATACTGCAAGTTCTTCTTCAGTATAGGGAATCTTTGCTTTTACCTTGGTGTCGAGAATCTTGGAGGCAAAGGTTATCTCTCCTGTTTCCTTATTCTCCTCAATGTAATTCCAGTCCCCTTTAAGACACTGTTCCTTAATCTCGTTAGTCGCCTTCTTAAGTGTATAAGAAATAAGGAAATGGTGATTTTTATTTGTAAGGAATACCAGATTCTCCCCGCTGTTCATCCCTCTATCAGCTATTACTGTAATACTATCAAAGCCATAAAGCTTCTCAAGTTCGTCCACTGAATCCTGAAGAGTATTCTGGTCCATTGTGTTGCCGGGGAACATTCTCATCGTTACCGGAATTCCATTACTGTCTATCAGAAGTCCCATTACAACGATGACTTCGTTATTCTTATGTTCTTTCGAATAGCCAAAGAGGCGGAATTCACCTGGTTTCTGGCTCTCAAAATAGTAATTTGTAACATCATAACTTACCGTATCCATCCTGCGAGAAGTATTCTTTTGAAAGAATTTCGACAGGTGTTTTAACAATTCTTCCCTGTTGTCTGCAAAAACATCCAATACTGAGTAAAGGACATCCATAGTAATTTCACTTACTCCCGCCATCTCTTTCTGCTTTTTTGCTGTGCTGCGGATGCTTGTCGGACTGCCGAGTCTTGATGCTAAGAGAGTATATACTCCTTGAATGAGCTCACTCTTATTCTTGGCAGTAATGTTTTTCTCAAGAAAAGAATCAAGCTTCATCATCTTCCAGAGCTTCTGGACTATCATATGCCCGAATGCATATGACTTGTTCTGATCTTCAACCTCCTTGATGTCTTTGGGGGTATAGACAGCCTGGATGGTCTTGCTGCTCTGCTCTGTCTTTCTCTTATCTGCAATATTAGCCTTTAGCTTATCCAGAAACATCGGGTCATCTTTCAGAAGCTTAGACAGCCGCCCGACACGTTCTACTACTACATGGTTCGTTTTTCCTGTAGACGGATCATAAACATCCTGCCTTACCTCAATATATTTATATGGCTCTGTTCCAACAACCGCAACGTACATATCTCACCTCTGAAGATAGTATAGGGTACGTAGATATATAAGTCAATATATTATAAATAGTTTATTAGGATTTATTAGGAGAAAATATAGGCAAAATGAAAAGCCGGAACTTCTTGTCCCGGCTGGATTTATTTAAATAAGGATGTTAATTAAGTTCGGAAGTCAGGAAGAAAACAAGAAGTTCATATATGGGGCATTAAAGAAAGGTGCAAGGGCAAGCC
>CAVIAZ010000191.1:0-2213 GCA_963640795.1 bacterium
GGAAAGATATGATAACTAATTCGTAATAGTTCAACAAAGACTTTAGTCCCGTTCTCTTCACTTACACGCTGTATGCATCATAATAAAAAGAACAGCATGAGCAGTGAATGAACGGGAATATTCCCATGTTCTTCTAAGGTAGTAAGGTAATTTTCCTTAGCAAAATCAAATTATTCCTTTTATTGTTTTGAAATATCTTCTTTTTATGCTTGACTTTTGTTTGATTATGTAGTATTGTAGAATTACTACATAAGGAGTTTTGTTATGTTTCGTCACGTCGATAAAATGGGTTGTGTTTTTGAGAGAAGATCTTATAGGGTTCCCGGAGAGAAATACCCTAAGGCCGAGACTAAATGTATAGGCAAGATGGTCGATGGAGAGTTTCTCCCTAATGCCTATTTTATTGAGCGTACAGCTAAGGAGAACCTTGAGAAGGAGCTTGCAGAAGTAAAGGAACAGCTCAAGACTCTTACTCAGCAATCGAAGAAAGAGACAAAAAAAGAGAAGAAGATTGAGGAGGTTGCATCGGTTGCAGTCTCATCCAGAAAGAAGGAAGGCGGAACATACGCAATAGAGAAGATAGCCGAGCAGGAATACATCATGACGGCACTGGAGGAGACCTTCGGAAAGGAGGATGCATCCGAGATTATGACAATAATAGAGTATATAATCCTGACGGAAAGCAGTGCTTTCGATGACTTCAACTACTTTCACGATTCCCATACACATAAGCATGCTAGAAATATTTCCTCGGCAGAGTTCTCGAGATTCCTGTCTAAAATAACAGAAGAGAAAGTTAATCTGTTCTTCCGTAACCTGGATAAGCTTGTTCCTAAGAACGGTAAAGGGGATGCCTATTGTTCGTTCGACTCCACGGCGATAAGTTCATATTCGGAAGAATTGAGCGATGTTGAGGTTTCGAAGGGAAAGCAGGATCCTGATTTAAAGCACCTCTGCATTGCTGCAGCACACAGTAGCCTTACAAAGAAGTGTGGTTACTACCGTCTGTATAGGGGGAACATCCCAGACATCAAAACGATAGATAACTTCGTGGATGAGATGAAAGGATGGGGTTTTTCATTCAAAAAGTCGATTCTTGACAGAGGATATATGAGCATGAACAACATCCACAGGTTACATGTGAACCTGAAAGCTGAAGTTATGGGGATGCTTCCGTCATCATTTGGTGTATTCAAGACGGCAGTAAACAGAGCAAAGAAATCCCTTGTCAAGGATTCTGCACATTATATAGAGGAGCAGCAGGTCTATGGAGAGACCTATCCAGAGACCATAAAATATAAAGTTGGTGAAGAAGAGTTCGAAATGTATGTCTACATTCATGTCTTCTTCAGTGAAGCAAGGAAAGACGATGAGACAAGGAAACTACATGAGGAACTAACGGACAGAATTATTGCTCTCAATCTGGACTTTGAAAATGGCAAGATAAGCTATAAGGATGCAATTAACAGAAATTTCACTGCAAACCACAAGAGTTGCATAAAGGTCACAAAGCTTCCGGGAAGGAAGGTCAGGTTCGAAAAGGATAATGCCGCTATTGATGAAGCTCTCGCCCTTGCTGGATATTTCTGTATTCTCTCAACAGAACTTATGAAAGCCGCAGAGGCGATTTTACGTTACCGCACAAGAGACGGAGTCGAGAGGGTGTTTAACATCCTCAAGAATGACCTCAGTTTCAGACGTTGCAATGTGAAAACCGATGAAACACTTCAGGGGAAGGTCTTTTGCACGATGCTGGGTACGATGATTGCCTCTACCATAAGGGAAAAGATGAGTGATGCGAGAAAAGAAGGAAAGATTAAAGGCAAGCTTACATACCACAAGCTCGTCAAGGAACTGGAGTGCATCTATTCCTATAAGGTCGGAGAAAAGACACTATGGTCAGAGATTTCAGAAAGACAGAAAACCATATTCAGCTTTCTCGGCATCGACCTTCCAGCTGAACCTAAAGTGGTAAAAGTTACGAAACAATATGTCAAAAAGAAACCGATTTAAGAGGTACCTACATTACTACACTGAAGAATATGGGATGTTATTGGCTCAGGGGAGTGTATTTTCTAGCTCAAAAACAGGATAATTTTTCCTTTTTTGCCTGATTTCATCCCCAAAGCTCGAAATTTTCATTCTCGAGGAATAAAGGAAGGTGTCTCACTCTCCGGGTTCCATCTTTATAACCTTCCCGACATTCCATAGGG
>CAVIAZ010000192.1:0-2170 GCA_963640795.1 bacterium
CCAAATACCGAAGGAAGCCTGAGCTTTTCCATTACGAATACTCTCCACTTCCTCCGGTCTGAAGATTCCCTTCTCTGTAACTATCCCTGTGATAAGCTCGGGCGGTGTCATGTCGAAGGCTGGGTAGTATCCTTTGATTCCCAGTCCTGTTGTAGCCGTTCTCACCTTTGTGATAGTCTCGTTTGTAGCTATCTGTGAGCACCTTGGTGACACACTTTGTATTTCACGAGTGGTCGGCCAGGATTTCTACGAGAACCCGGGCTTAAAGAGAACACTTCTTGGGGACGGACTTGCAACCACCTGGGCTTCCCTCTGGGGAGGACCTCCAAATACGACGTATGGGGAGAACGTAGGTGTCCTTGCCATAACAGGTGTCTACAGTGTGTGGGTGACCGGAGGGGCAGCTGTGATAGCTGTTCTTTTATCACTCTTTCCGAAGTTCGGTGCCCTTATCCAGACTATACCAAACCCGGTATTGGGAGGAATATCGATGTTGCTCTTTGGAGTTATCGCATCATCAGGACTGAGAACACTTGTCGAATCCGGCGTTGATTACCAGGACAAGCGCAACCTCACGATATCATCAATAATTCTTGTGATAGGAATAGGAGGCGGAATCCTGAAGTTCAATCTCGGATCTTCGCTTGAGTTCTCTCTCGGCTCCGTTGCCCTTGCAACCCTTGTCGGAGTTATCCTGAACCTGATTATTCCTGTCAAAAAAGAAGAGAAGTAAACTTACGGCCGGGCAACCGGCCATTAATTCTCTCTTTCATACTCCCTTTCAAGATGAATGTCCAGTTTGTACTTTTTCTTCAATGAATTCAGAGTAGTGTCAGAATACGAAACGACATTATCTTTCTGAAGCCTGCTGACCACAATTCCCGGACTACGACCAATCGATTGGGCAAAGTTGATTACACTCTCACATGTATATTCCCTCTGGGAGAAAAATTCCCAATAACTTTCAGGCGGAATCAACTTATCCTCAGCATATCTATTCGCCTCTTTCTCCTCTGAGCCAGAATTCTCAAAAGAAACTCCGTAATCCCCTTTTATGATATGACCGACTTCATGGAGCAGAGTAAACCAGAAACTGTCTTCTGTCTTATATCTGTCAGAAACAAACAGCAATACCTTACCCTTCAGCTTTTTCGTTCCTCCATAAATCATCGAACCTGGCATATTCGGAAGAACAACAAAAACTACACCGGCATTGAAGAATGCATCACGAATTGCTGGAAGTGCCTTGTCCAGATTCTGGATTGTCAAGGGAAGAATACTCTCAATTGCCTTCCCAAATTTTCTTCTGTCAAACTTAGGCACATTCTCTTCCCGCAAGGCCTCATTCACTGCAATGAGAAGCATAATATTCGCTTTGATTATGTTTCTTTCTTTCATTTGGGGAGAAAATCCCCTGAATCGTGCAGCCAGGTCTTTCTCCCTCAGAACCGAAAGTGATGAGATATGAAGAATATCCCTTATACTCTCTATCCGCCTCTCAATATTCTCAGGCTCTCTTTCAAGATTAAAGAGAGAACATAAATAACTGAAATCGATGAAACTATAAATATCCTTTTCCCTAGTCAGTTCATTATCGTACACTTCAAGTGCTAGTTTAGCATCATAGCCACTCTGAAGGTTGAGCCAATAATCAGGGCTTGATCCGCAATAGCGTGCAAGCTTCACAGCAATATCGATTGACATGCTCTGTTCCCCTCTTATAAGCAGGCTGAGATTCTTCGGGGTGGTTCCTATCCGTCTTGCAAAATCCTCCTGAGTACAACCGGAATATTCAACCAGCTCCTCAATATAATATCCGGGGTGAAATACATAGTGCCCATTGTAGATGAAGTAATTACTCATAATGTTTTGAAACCTCGATTATCTCTATAATTTCTATATATTTAGCGTCTGTAGGCAGACTAATCGTACCAACAGGTTGCCTTTTATCGTTAAGGGGCTTAAATATCAGACGCCAGGGTTCCTTCCGTCTCTTGACATCCATTGCCAGACATCCCGAATAATCCCTCCCGCCAATGTTATAAAGTTTGTGTATCCTGAAATAGTTGTGCCTTGTATAGGCATCATAAAGAGAATCACAGCAGGACAACGAATAGAGTCTTGCATAAAGGGATTTCTCCAAATCAAGATTACCTCCAAAAAACTTTCT
>CAVIAZ010000193.1:0-2162 GCA_963640795.1 bacterium
GTTACTATTCACACCCCCTAACGCCTAAATCATAGTTTTAGCCATTCTCATTACCCGGCATTTCATAACTCTCGAAATTTGCAAGAAATATTGCATTTTTTGAGAGATTTCTCTTGACTTTTATTTCGTTAGGCGTTATAATACGCGTAAGAAAATAAGGAGAAAAAAGATGGGTATTATCTATCAATTGGACAAGAGAACAGGCAACACTTATGCCTACGAAAATCACAGTTTCTGGGACAAGGAACAGCAGAAAAGAAGAGCTACACGCAAGCTAATCGGCAGGGTTAATACGGAGACGGGAGAGATTATTCCGACCGACGGCAGATGTAAGAACATGGCTATTACCGCTGCATTACCGAAGACAGTCAAGGAATGCAGGGAGATGATTATCTCTCTACAGAAGGAGAACGAGAAACTCAAGGCGGAGATTGAGAGGCTTAAGAGCGGTAACTGAAATGACTGACACTTTATTTGGAGACATCAACTGCAGGAAGAACTGTAGGTATGTAGCTTTTTATCAGGAGAAGGCGGACAAAGCCGACGAGTTTTACAGAAAGAAAAGCGAAGCATACAATAAAGTTCTCTATGCAAATACAGACTTAAGAAAGATAAACTCCTCCCTCACGAAGGAGAGGGACGAGCTGTCGAAACAACTTAAGGCTGCTCTCAAGAATATAGAGGATGTCTCCAAATACAAAACCCGGACAGAGAATCTCGAAAGAGAGAATCACGAGTTGAAGGCGGAAAAGAAAAAGCATGAGAAGCAGGAAGAGCTCATCAAGAAACAGAAAGATGAGATTGAAGCGTTGACCAATGAGAAAAAGAAACTGGAAATACGCCTCAACATGAATTCGACCAACTCCTCCAAGCCGTCCTCGACGGATACACCGGAGCATAAAAAGATCCAGAACAGCAGAAAGAAAACAGGCCGCAAGCCCGGAGGACAACCCGGCCATGAGGGACACAAGAGAAACATCCCACAGGCCAAGAATGTCATAAACGAGGAAATATTACTCGAGCCGGACAAGAAGACAATAGAAGAAGGCATTACCTACACAGGAAGAGAGAAACGCAGAACCGTTTCCGACATAGAAGTTGTTGTCAGGAATAAGATATACATCTCCAGAGAGTATGTTGACTCCCATGGAGAGAAACACTGGGTAGATTTTCCCGAGAACATCAGTCATAACGAGCTCAGCTACGGATCTGAGCTTAAGGCCTTTCTCTATTTTCTTCTCAATAAATGCAATGTTTCCAATGAAAACGCGCGGAATTTCGTCACAGAACTTACCGGAGGAGCACTTAAGCCATCCGGAGGCTTCGTTCAGGGCCTGATGAAAGAGTTCGGCACGAAGTCCAAGAAGGAGGCTGATGAGATTTTCAACGAACTTGTTTCTTCCCCCTACTTGCATACTGACTTCACCAATGTCTTTCTCAATGGTAAGAACAAGCAGGTTCTTGTCTGCAGTAATGGCGAGACAGTACTGTACCTCTACAGAAATAATAAAGGACATAAAGGAATTGCCGACTCTCCTGTACAGGGATACACGGGAATTCTCATCCATGACCATGACATTACCTTCTATACTTATGGTTCAAAGCACCAGGAATGCCTTGTCCATGAACTTCGCTACCTTGCTGAAATAATGCTGTACGAGAAGAACCTCACCTGGGCGGGGAAGATGAAGGAATTCTACAATAAGCTATTCGCTCTGACCGATGAGCAGATAGCTGCACTGACAGAAGAGGAAATACAGAAATACAAAGATGAGTTCCTCTCTATACTAGCCATCGGCGAAAAGGAATATGAAAAGAACCCCCCGAAGGATTATTTCAGGAAAGGCTACTGCCTCTGCAAGAAGATGAAGGAATATGTTGAGTCTGAGTTAAGATTCCTTTCAACTCCAGGTCTTCCACGCCAGAACAACTGCGTGGAGAGATTTGGGAGAAAGGTCAAAAGAAAAATGCGGGCAATGACTACCTTCCGGTCAGAAGAGTCTGCTAAACAAATCTGCCAGGGACTTTCGACCATCTATACCGCGAGTGCAAATGGTGAAAACATCTTTGAAAAGATAGTTGAAATATTCGATAGACCGAGTCCTCCACCCGCCACTGCGGTAGACGACACCTCTCCGCCTGATGCTGGCTCCGACGACGGC
>CAVIAZ010000194.1:0-2125 GCA_963640795.1 bacterium
AGTTCCCGGCATACCTTGTTGAGGACGTCCTCGAGAAAGTTGAGCTTGAGAGGGACGGGGAGATAGACTATGACGGAACATACATGCTTGCCATCGGGCAGAAGACCACCGGACGGGATATCTTCTTCACCGGTGAAATCAACGGTGAGTACCTCTCCACATCACCCTCGATCATTAAAAGCGTCAATATATACCTCGAGAAAGAGGGGGACGGCTTCAGGATGTACTTCATCCGGAGCGGAGTCAGAACATATATAGAGATCGTCTCTGTAGAAACAAAGGTCCAGGCTACCCTCAGTGCAGAGCCGGGAGCAGTGTGGAAGATGCACCCGGAGGCTAAGACACCTTACGTGACAATTGACGGCAGAGACTATTACCTCGGATGCTGTGACAGCTACGAGACAATCAGCGCCAGTGAGACAGGCGACATCCTCGGCGATAACCTCTCTAAAGTAGATGTGAGCCAGTTCCCGGTGATGCTTATCGAGAAGCCTTCACTTTGAAAACATCAGAGAGAGCAACCGGGCACCATTTATGAGCGTGACGGTGGAAAGAAGAAGGAAGTGACATTGGTCTTTGTTCTGAACAGGAACAGAAAAAGCGAGTTACTTGCTATTCTCTCGACTGATATAAACTTGACTCCGGAACAGGTAATTGAGTATTTTGGCATAACTCTGTTTCTCTTCCTGGTTGAAGAGTTCTCTGATGCCGCGATGAGGGAAGCCCTGTCATATCTACTTTCCATGTTCGCCGAGAAGGTAGCAAAGGTATTCTCAATACCTGTCGACTCCATTCTTGCTATGGTTGATGAGTTCATGGCTGCTCTTCCAAACGATATTAAGCGATGTCTGATAAAAGAGGAAAAAGTGGCCTGAATCCAAGCTTCATGCAACTGCGAAGTTTGAGTGTTTGAGTATTTTTCTTGACGGATTATAGAACAAAGGGTACATTATTCATGCATGATAAAGACCCTCACTCGCCTCTTTGCAATGCGTACCATGTGGGGGCCGAATTTTTTGGTCATACCATGAAACTTCATAAGTCTATTAATGAACAGATAACATTATTAAAAAGCCGTGGCTTGATAATCCAAGATGAGAACTTTGTTGCGGAGACGTTATCTAATATCAACTATTTTAGGTTGTCAGGGTATTTGTATCAGTTCAAATTATCAGATGATAAATATGAAGAGGGACTTACATTTGAGAGATTGCTTGACCTATATACGTTCGATTCTAAGCTGACACGTATTTTAATGTATGCTCTTGAAAATGTAGAAGAGACTCTTAAAACCAAGTTTTCTTATTCTTTATCAGCAGCTTTCCCGGAAGAACCTTTAATTTACTTAGAACCCAAGATATACAAAAATCCAGATGAATTAAACAAATTCATTACCCTCTTTGTTAAGGCTAAGACTGACAATTCGGGCTTGCCTTTTATCAAGCACCATAATGCAAAGTACAATGGAAATCTTCCGATTTGGGTTGCTGTGGAGATAATGACCATTGGCAATGTGTATAAGCTCTACAAGAATCTGAAGACACCTCTGCAGAAAGTAATAGCAAAAGAATATCGAACTGGAGTTGTACAACTTACAAGTTGGATTGAGAATCTAACCTATACAAGAAATCACCTGGCTCATTATATGCGTATATATGGTTACAACTTTGGAAGAACTCCTGCTAATTGTGCACATTATTTAGAAGATAGTCCTAATGGGATGATTTTTGAACAAATAATTGCAATGGGCCTAATGTTTTCAGACAAAGCTGAATGGGAGAAATTTGTTGTTCCCGAAATGAAAGGCTTAATAGATAAATATGGAAACTCTATTGAATTAAAAGATTTGGGCTTTCCAAAGAACTGGGAGCAAGTTCTTTTATCACTGTAAATACATTGCAGAACGGCAGAGAGCCCGTGAGCAAAGACACTGAGAGGAAAAAGCTCTTTCAAAATCTCTTCGGGGAGAACTGCAGAGCAACACTTATTACATATTCGGAATAGAGATGACGCACACGCCTATAGCGTACACATACAGCACGGAGAAAGACGTGAAGAAGACGGTGTCCTGGGTGACTTGTGAACAGTATGACCACCATCCACGGAGTCGATATCTGGCTCTCGT
>CAVIAZ010000195.1:0-2107 GCA_963640795.1 bacterium
ACATATGATTTTAGCTTTGAGAAAAACAGACAATAGCGTTTTCTCAATCCTCACTGAAAAGCTCGTCCTGGTAATCCTGGTAGACTTCCCAGAAACCTGTCTCACCATCAAAGTAGACTTCATCAAATGGGATGAATATCTGGCGGCCGTCAAGAGTGACACATGTAAGCTTTCTCGAGAGGATATTGAC
This sequence comes from bacterium, assembly GCA_963640795.1. Lineage (GTDB taxonomy): Bacteria > Spirochaetota > Spirochaetia > Sphaerochaetales > Sphaerochaetaceae > Ornithospirochaeta. The sequence continues at coordinate 191 of CAVIAZ010000195.1, forward strand.
TTCGCTCACTCTCCATATATCGTGGTCAATCTTGAGCTTGGTTCCCTCAGGTGGAGCTCCAGCCTTCTCTTCCATATAGTAGTCATATTCATATGCAAGGCAGCAGAGAAGCCTTCCGCAGGGACCGCTGATCTTAGCAGAGTTAAGCGAGAGATTCTGCTCCTTCGCCATCTTGATAGTGACAGGCTCCATCTCCCTGTTCATTGTATGGCAGCAATAGTCCCTTCCACATACAGAGAGACCACCTATAAGCCTTGCTTCATCCCTGACACCAATCTGTCTGAGCTCAATACGCATTCTGAAGACAGAGACAAGATCCTTCACAAGTTCTCTGAAGTCAACTCTCTCTTCTGCCGTGAAGAAGAAGATGACCTTACTCTCCCCGAGTAGGAAGTGAGCCGAAATAAGCTTCATTGCAAGATGATGCTTATTAATCTTCTCCCTGCATACATCAAGAGCAGTCTCCTCCTGGCTCATATTCTCCTCGTACTTAGCCATCTCGGAAGGAGTTGCCAGGTGATCAATCCAGATGACGTCTCCGTCAACCTCCATCTTCACAGGCTCCCTTCCGCTCTGACAGCCGAAGCAGGAGAGACACTGGTGTTCGGTCTCATCACCTTCATAGGAATCTGAGTTATCACCAAAGCAGAGGCATGCCCCCCTTGGATTGGGATTACCAGGATTATAACCTTCTCTGAAGGTAGGAGCCGGACCAATGACAATACCAAGGTCAAGACCGAACTTTGTGTCATAGACAACAGGAGTTCCGGCATATATAACACTGTCCCATGCACCGAGGCAGATATCATTATAGGAGGAGTTTTTTATAGCATATACATAAGCACTCTCATCTGTGTGTGCTGACTGTTTCTTCTTCATAGATAGAAAGTTACCACAGCCGAAGGCGATAATCAATCTATGGATGAAAAAGTGAAGAGCCATCTACACTCTTTTCACCCTCTCTGTTATCCTCTCCACTATGGACAGAAATGACATCTTCGTACTTGCCCCGCTTGCCGGTTATACCGACAAGGCCTTCCGTGAGATATGCTCCTTTTACGGCTCAGACAGTGCCGTTTCAGAGATGGTGAGTGCAGAGGGACTAGCCAGGGACAGCGTAAAGACAATGGAACTAATGGAGAAGTATGACGGAGAGAAGAAACTCACCGTCCAGCTCTTTGCACCGTCTGCTGACCCGATAGAAAGGGCAATACCATTACTCAAGAAAAGTCACATAGATGCAATAGATATAAATTGTGGCTGTCCAGTACCAAAGGTAGTGAAGACAGGAGCAGGATCAGCTCTCATGAGGGAACCAAAGAAAATCGGAGAGATAGTCCGTGTTCTCAAGGACAATTTCGATATACCAATCTCCGTCAAGTTCAGACTCGGATGGGACAATGAGAGTATAAACTACATAGAAGTAGCCCATATAGCAGTCGATAACGGAGCATCAGCACTAACCTTACATGCCCGCACAAGAGCACAGGGTTATGAGGGAAAGGCAAGAAAAGAAGCCTTCAAAGTCCTCTCTGATGAATTCAAACATAGTGATATATCCCTCTATGCCTCCGGCGATATCTTCAGCCCGGAAGACGCAGTAGAGGCGATAGAGAAGTACGGCATGACAGGTGTGATGTTTGCCCGCGGAGCCATCGGCAACCCCTTCATCTTCAAAGAGACAAGAGAGTACCTTGAAAGAGGATCCTACACTCTCCCCTCAATAGAAGAGAGAACAGATGCTGCCCTCAGGCATTACGACCTCATGGTCAAATACTACGGAGAGAGAGTAGCCTCCCATGGAATGCGAAAGCATGCAATGGGCTATGTGAAGGGAATCAAGAAATCGAGCGAATGCAAGAATGCCCTCTCCAGAGCCGAAACAAGAGAAGACTACGAGAAGGCATTCTCCCTCCT
>CAVIAZ010000196.1:0-2093 GCA_963640795.1 bacterium
GTTTACTTTGAAGGAAACGAAGTATATAGTTTAAATTGAGACTTGAAGGAAGGTTTAAAGATGAAAACTAGAGTTTTGACTAACGGCAGAATTTTTACTGCAGACAAAAATCACCCCTGGGCTGAAGCTGTTGTTATTAAAGGCAATAAGATTGCCTATGTAGGTAGCAACGCGGAAGCATTGAAGAAGGCCGAAGGGGCAGAAGTGGAAGACCTGGGAGGCAAACTTGTGACCCCGGGCCTCATCGATGGACATTTGCATGTTTTTGCAACTGTCGTGTTTGATGGGTTGCTTCGCTTGGATGCAATGACACCAGAACAGATAATTGATGCTATCGCTAAAGACGTTGCTGCGCATCCTGAGAGGGAGGCATACATCGGTATGGGCTGGTTTGATATGGCATTTGGAGTAAATGGTCCGAACAAGGCAGACCTTGATAAAATTTGTTCTGACAAGCCTATGACATACCTCTCTTCAAGTATGCACACTGTCTGGTGTAATTCCAAGGCACTCGAGGTCGCAGGCATCACTCGCGATACTCCCGATATCGACCCGGCCGGCGGAGTTGTGTATGTGCGCGATGAGAATGGTGAACCGACAGGCTATTGCAAGGAAATAGCTAGTATGGCCATAGTGTTGGGTGCTGCTAAATATTTCGACGACGATGCAATGGCTGCGGCAATGAAGAGCTTTTATGAAAAGTGTGCCAAGCTTGGAATTACATCCCTTGTTGACTGTAGTGCCATGGTTTTCATGACAAGTATCCTGAACGATGATCTATGTGCCCAGATGGACAGGGATGAGTGTCCTGTACGCCTTAACTTCTGTGGCTATGCAGGTGTGGTCGGACTTTATGAAAGTGCATTTGAGAGCACAATTGCTTTCTCTAAGAAGTACAATAACGACCGTTTCTTCTGCACATTTGGTAAGCTTTTTAATGACGGAACACTGGAAACAACCTCTGCGGCAATTCCTAACGAATATCCTAATGGTAACAAGATTTCTCCGATTATGACCATTGAGGTTCTTGCGAAGAAGTTCGAAGAGTTTGCAAAAGCTGGAGTTGATGTCAATATTCATGCAATCGGTTCGGATGCAGTCCACAACGTACTTGAGGCTGCCGGAATCGTTCGCGGAAAGGGCTACAGCGACCTCCGCATTATTTGTTCGCATTCCGGATATGTATATCCTCAAGACCTTGGACTCTTCGGGAAGTATGACGTATTCTCAAATACCACCGGGTGCTGGATCGGGGCCATGAATGAAGAGAGTGAGGCTCTTGCCGCTAAGCTTACTGAGGCTAAGGCTTATCCTGTTAAGTCAATTATGGACGGTGGTGCTAGAGTGGGATTCGGTTCCGACTTCCCTACAGATCCTACATCCTTCCCTGTTATGCCTAACATAGAGACTCTTGTTACAAGACGTCATGTAGGTGAGGAAGGTGCGTTTGTGCATAATGCGGCAGAATGTATTAGCGTTGGAGATGTAATCACGGGATACACAATCAATAATGCTTACCAGATGCGTAGGGAGAATGTACTTGGTTCAATCGAGGTTGGAAAGTATGCAGACCTTACTGTATTTGAGAAGAATATCTTTGAGATAGACCCGAGAGAAATTCACAATGTAAACATTGCAGAGACCATAAAGGATGGTATTACAACCTATAAAAACAAATAGGGTCATGCAGTTTCCGGCATAAGGAAATAACGAGTCTCTGTCATTTGTAAAGTCTATTTAGGTTTTTGAGTGACGGAGACTTCTTTTGGAAATTATAACTGTGATGTATGGCCGATGCTTAGATAAGTTAGGAGAAATGAAAAAAAGAAAGATGTCTGTGACTGCATTTATGTTGGCAGAAGGCTAACCATCGACATGATTCATGACGGCCGGGTTAGACATTTGCTGATAGATTAGTTCTGGGTATCCCAGGTTGATGAATTGCGTATGGTAGATTTTTTTCGTATTATGCCTAACAAAATCCACGTTCGGCCGTATATACTAACGAAACTTATCTAATATTAAGGAAGTAAGAGGATGGAACTTAACGAGAAACTGCTTGAGAAAGCGCAGAATGCAAAAACAGCTGAAGA
>CAVIAZ010000197.1:0-2015 GCA_963640795.1 bacterium
TATCTCCATGAGGATGGGAATGCCGTTATGGATGAAGTTGTAGACTGCCTCGTCATTTCTTTCATACAGGTACCATCTGTTTTCTGTATAATCGAGGTTAGGAATCATCTTATCGAGAGCCTCACATATTTCATCTTTAAGCCCATTGAAGGATGTGTCGTATGTGCTTCTTTTTGTAATAGTTGTCTCGGTGCCTCTGTATGAAATTGTAGCCTTGCAGTAGATACGTTCATTTAGGAGACTTACATAGAAGATAACTTCGGGCTGGTCTGTGAGAAATCCCTCAATTTCTTCAAATGCACTGTCGCTGATTCTGCCGTATTTCCTGAGTTCCGGAACCACCCTGTGGTAGAAGCTGCCGATAATGTCTAATCCGACGTCGAATGAGAAGTTCCCGTTATCGTCTGCAATGGACAAAAGGGAGGCCGCAGAACCGAGACTCTTGTTTTCTGCCCTGTTGAGATAGCCGTCCTGGAACCAGTATGTGTAATCATCTGTTCTGTATTGACCAGATATTACCCCATTTACGTGGACACCCACGGCAGTGCCATCAACTTTCATCTCCGATATGTTCATGGTGAATGTTGGTTTTATCTCCCTCATTCCAAGAAGCGGGGTTTTCTCTAAAAGAACCTTTGTGTCTTTCATTATTTCAAAGAAGGAGTCGAAGTTGCGTTTGAGCGAAATATACTCACGAAGATGGCCTGGGCAGTAATTATTGTATGTTCTGAGTACGATTTCCATCTCTGCTTCTTTCATGAGCCTCAGGGCTTTTTCCGCCCTTTCTGTTAAAGTTACCGAGGCAAAGTCAATGGAATTGAGTGTAGAGAGTTTGTATGATTTTTTGTTTTTCGCTGATAAGATAAGTTCTTCGATGTCTTTTATCGGAGAGTACTTGCCACCATCGATGTTGATTGAGAAAGAGAGATAACATTCTTTTTTCGGGTATTTGTCACATAATATTTTGGGTTCTATGTCTATAACCTTGGAGCTGACTACGGGAAGGTTTATCTCCTTTCTGAAGGAACTGATAATATTTCTTGCTTGGCTGTCGGAGTAATCTACCTTGTCCCTGTTCTTTCTGATGTAATCAAAGAGGACAAGAAAGGCAACTGTTTTATGAACACAGAGTTCAATCTTCCCGCTTTCATCAGGTCTTGTTATGAGACATTCATCATAAACAGAGCTTTCAAACCAGGAATCATCATCAAGACAGTCGACTTCGCCTATGCCGTACCTGCCCAAGTGTATTGAGACTTTGGCATTATGTCTGTTTTCATAAACGTTCACATAAAAATAGAGTTCTTTGTTCCCTTTCCTATCGGTGCTTATCCATTCGTCATCGATTTCATAATTTCCCTTTTCATATATTTTCAGGGCCTTGTTGTATGTTTTGGCGTATACATAGTACCTGGAGAGTGTGTCCTTGAAGGAAAGATAGTGTGGCTTTCCGTCATCTTCAAATGTGAGTGTAATCTGCTCTTCGTTCTTTTTTTTCTTTCTCTCCTGCTTTGGGAATATTTCCATTGCATACTCGTCTTCGATTTCAAAGAGGATGGCAGCCATATGCTTGCACCGGCTTCCGTTCATGCTTGTCTGGCAGTTGCATTTGAGGCTCACAAGTTCCTCTTCATCAATAACTGCAAGGGTTCGGTAGGAATGCTTATTGTCTTTAACTGTAGCAGTATATACGTTGTCCTTATCATCAAGAGAGTCGACACAGCCACTCTCGTATAATTCCTTTCCTCTCTCAAGATTGAGACGTGTGAACATTTTCTTCCAATCTGTCATGCCATGATTGTAGCTGTCATGCCTGATAAAATTCTATCCCCATAAAGTTTACTTCAGGCAAAACTCAGATAAAACATTGATGAAAAAAGAATTCCTGGTTATTATCTTATCAACAGATCCCACTGAGCCTCTGGTTAGTTTTATTACTAATTTAATGCGCAACACAGTGGGCCGTTTTTATGTGAGACAATATCCGAAGAAAATTCTTAATACTATTGAGACAT
>CAVIAZ010000198.1:0-2001 GCA_963640795.1 bacterium
GAAGAGAAGATCCTCTCGGCCTTTTCTCTCTCAAGTTCGATTCCCTCCCCACTGGCGAGAGCAATAAGTTCATCTACACTACCGGCTTTCTTTGCTTTCTCAAGTATTTCCTTTCTCATATTTTATAAAACCTTCTTGAGCTCATATGCCCAATAAACAAGTTCCTGTCCGCATTCTGTACACTTTGTCATATAGCGCTTAGATGCAGTATCATAACCGCCGTTACAGTAAAGGACCTCAACATAATTATTTCCACACATACACGGCTGTCCCCAGAGGATGTATGCCTCATCTCCTGTATCAAGAGAGTAGCCACTGTCGTCCTCCTTAGTCGTGCTTCCGCCACCGGAAGGAGTACCCCCACAGCCACCAGAGACAGAGGAGAGTTCGTCATCATTGATTTCTCCTGAGGAATGAATTCTCTCATAAAGAGATATTGCATCTTCCATTGAAACAGACAGCCCTTCCTCTCCAAGGAGTGCCATAAGAGCATCCGCACTATCTGCTTTTTTTGCCTTATAAATCAATTCTTCTCTCATATGCCACTTCTCCCTCACCTCCTATTATCACCGTATTCGATATCATCCTCGTACTCGTATCTTTGATTTCCGCAATTGGCACAGGCAAGCTCATATTGTCTTCTTCCGATATAATTAAAATTGTAACCTTTAACTATCCAGCAGTTATATTTACAGTCACAAAGCCCCAACAGATCATTATATCTGGAACCGTTTATTTTCACATAATGCCCGATAGCATATTTAGGTACGGAGAGTTCAGAACATCCGCCTCCGGAGACAGAGGAGAGTTCGTCCTCTCCAAGCTCCCCGTCATTATGTAGACGAGTGAATATCTTCTCAGCCTTCTCTTTTGAGAGTTCTATCTTATTCTCCTTTGCCAAGGAGAGAAGTGCATCAACGCTTTCTGCTTCTTCTGCCTTTTTCAACAGCTCTTCATTCATCTCTCTTCCTCCACTTACACTGCACCGACAATTACATGACGCAAAGATCCAGCAGCGCCAGGAGACTCAGTAGAATCTGCAGCATCGGTAGTATATCCACAGCCCAGGCATTTGACCGTATAATAAGTTTCTTGGGGCCACCCCCACCCCCACTTGCCAGAACTAATAATTTCTGCATTATCGCTTAAGGAGCAATACTTACACCATCCACCACCTACAGGGTCACCATAATATTTACCGTTTCCCATCCTTACAATCTGCCCGTATTTATATTTAGCACCGGCAACCCACTCCACATCAGAGCATCCTCCACCGGAGACAGAGGAGAGTTCGTCGTCAACAACCTCCCCTTCTCTGTGTAATTGGGAGAAAATCTTATCTGCCTTCTCTCTTGATAGCTCTATCTTATTTTCCTCTGCCAGTTTAAGGAGAGCCTCAACACTTTCTGCTTCTTTTGCTTTTTCAATCAGTTCTCTGTTCATAATCACCAGTTCTCCTTATTGGTATCTGTCGCTCCAGTGAGGCCACAAACCCCTATTCCGTTAGAATCAAATTCAAGGTACGTACACGTTCCGCACTTTCCTTTTGAACTTAAGGCATACCAGGTTTCCCTGAGCTGGATATTATCCTTACGGAAACAACGGGCATACCCAACCCAAGAGTCAACCCATTTACCTGTAAAACAGTTGCAGGCTGAAGTAACTACAGTAAAATTGTGATTGTTAATCTTTTTCTGGCACCCGCCTCCTGAAACATCCCCCAGCTCATCCTCACTGAGTTCTCCTTCACCATGAAGACGCATAAAAAGAGATTTTACAGAATCTTCAGTCAGATCGATTCCCTCTTTCTTTGCCATCGCGAGGAGCTCTTTCTCATCTTTGGCTTCTTTAGCCTTAGCCAAGAGTTCTTCGTACATACTTTTCTCCTTTATCTATTATTTCCCGGATGCATACACTTTTCGGTCTGTCCCTCAACTTTCAGAGAAAGACAATCGATGTTTCTACTCCAATATTTACACATATAACATATACCCTTAGGTC